>DASWXG010000461.1:0-4808 GCA_036405615.1 Prosthecobacter sp.
GCTACGTCATCACCCAGCATGATTTCAGCCTGGCAAAAGGAGCCGGGCGGGCATCGGTTCATGAGGACAGCATCGCCTTTGCCGAATGGTACCTGGACACGCACGCCTGCACTCCGGGCAAGGTGAAAGACAGCCTGGATGAGGGCAAGATGATGCTGCACCACGAAACCTTCCCGGCGCAGATTCCCTACCGTGCATTGCTGCCTGTGGAGGTGGACAACCTGCTCGTCCCCGTATGCCTCAGCGCTACCCACGTGGCTTGGGGAGCCATCCGCCTGGAACCCGCCTGGATGCAGATCGGTGAGTCGGCCGGATATGCCTGCGCCCTGGCCAGGAAGCAGAAAATCGCTCCTGCGGCGTTGGATTCCAGGATGCTCGTTCGCACACTGGCTGCCTCGCGTTCCATGGTCAGTTTCTTCAATGACGTGGATGTCTCTCTCGGAGATGAGGCGGTCATGGCGGCCCAGTATTTCGCCACCCGGGGCTTCTTCGGCAGCTATGATGCCGCCCTGTCCGGCACACTGACGGGGGCCGAGGCAGGGGCTTGGCTTGCGGCCCTTGCCGCTCCCGGCCAGCCTTCACTTCCAGCCCTATCATCCGCGCCTGCCAAGGATGCCCCTGCATTGACCGGCGCAGCGTGGAATGACCAAATCAAACGGGCCGGGCGCGTGACATCGGTTCCAGTCTCTTCTCAAGCGCTGACCCGTGCTGATGCGCTGGTGGATTTGTGGCGTCAGGAAACTGCCCGTTGAGATCCTGCCGGGCCGGGTTCTAAACGGTCTCCAGGTTGCAGCCACGAGGCTCATGCACTTTCATGGGCCAGATGAAACCCCGCCTCACCGTCGTCACTCTGACAGTTCAGGATCTCCCCCGTTCAGTGGCCTTTTATCAGCATGGGTTGGGTCTGCCGACTCAAGGCATCATCGGTCAGGAATATGAACATGGCGCCGTGGCTTTCTTTGACCTTCAGAGCGGCTTGAAACTGGCTCTGTGGCCGAGGTCCAGCCTGGCCCATGATACCGGCCTGTCCGCAGATGCGCCCTCTTCATTAGAGATGAGCCTGGGGCATAATGTGAGCAACAGGGAGGAGGTGGATGAGGTTATGAAACAAGCCGCGGCTGCCGGAGCAGAGATCATCAAGGAAGCGCAGAAAACCTTCTGGGGCGGCTATGCCGGGTATTTCAAAGATCCCGACGGGCATGTCTGGGAGGTGGTTTGGAATCCGCAGCTGTCTGTGGATTAAACCTCCGCCTTGGACACAGATTTTTTACGCACGTTTGCAAGGAAGGTCACCAGTGGACCTTTCCTTGGCATGTCCTCGACCTCTTCCGCAGCCTCCGGTTTTGCCAACCGCCACATTTGGGTCATCGGAGGCGCGGGATGGTTAGGCCAGGCTACCGTCCGCGCCTTGGCTGAAGCTGGTGCACAGGTTCTCTGTGCCGACCTGCCAGGACGGAGCGCTGAGTTTTTGGAAAAGTCAGGGTTGGTCGGAGGAAACGTCCGGGCTGCGGATCTGGATGCACACAATGCGGATGAACTGCTGCCGTTTGTTAAAGACCAGGTTCAGGCCCACGGCTGCCCCCACGGGCTGGTTAACCTGACCTATGCTTCCACGCCTAACAAACTGGCCGACCTGACGGCTGCTGAGTTTGACAAGGTCAATCACGGAAATCTCACCTGCACTTTTGTGCTGGCACGTGCCGTGGCAGATCTGATGGCAGAAGCGGGCAGGGGAAGCATCGTGCTTTTCTCCAGCATGTACGGGACAGTGGCACCTGATCCAGGCATCTACAAAATCCCGATGAATCCCAATCCGATTGAGTATGGAGTGAACAAGGCGGGCATCCGCCAGATGGCCCGATACCTCGCGGTGCATTACGGGCGTCGTGGTGTGCGCTGCAACAGTATCTCGCCAGGGCCTTTTCCAAACCCGGTCATCCAGGAAAAGCAGCCGGATTTTATCGAGAATCTGTCGCAAAAAGTACCGTTAGGCAGGATTGGTCAGCCCTCTGAGATCGCAGGCGCAGTAAACTTTTTGCTCAGTGAGGCCTCAGGATACATCACCGGCGTTGACCTGCCGGTGGATGGCGGATGGACGGCTTGGTGACAGGTTTTTGTGAATTAATTCGGAAAAGCGAAAAGTCGCTGGAACCCTGTAAAATCAAGGCACGGATGACTTTGTGAAATTTTTCACAAATAAATCTTGCCTCTCTCCTCCCCCCTGCTAAAACACATCTCGCCGACACGGCCCGCTATTTGCTATGGACGTAAGTTTTCCCTTTTCCTCATCCGCCATCGTGCTCGCTGAAGTGAGCCGCAAGGCAGCGTCTTTTTTTGCAGAGGAAGGGAAGGAGAGTCTCCTGGCCTTCATCACCAACTCCTGCTTCGTGGCGGCTGTGGTGGTCGGAATCATCATCTGGATCGCTAATAAGGCGACCAGCAAAATGACGCTGATTCCTCATCCTTGGCAGAACTTCTTCGAGTCCATCATCGAAACCGTTTATAATCAGGTGGAAGCCATCGTGGGTCCCAAGCAGGCTCCTCGTGCGTTCCCTCTGCTGGCCACCCTCTTCATCTTCATTCTGGTGGCCAACTACTTCGGCCTCCTTCCTGGTGTGGGTACCATCGGCTGGGGTCATGGTTACGGAATGCTCAGCCTTGAGCATGTGAGCCGCCCTCTGCTCCGCCCTGCCACGGCTGACTTGAACATGACTCTGGGCATGGCGCTTTGCTTCATGCTGGTGTGGTTCTACCTGACCATCCGCGAGCTCGGTGTCTGGGGCTTCATCAAGCACACCTTCGGTCCGAAGGGTGGTGCCAAGGGGATCATGGGTGCCTTCATTGCCCTGGTGTTCCTTCTGGTGGGTGCCATCGAAATCGTCTCCATCCTGTTCCGTCCGGGTTCCCTCTCTCTTCGTCTTTTCGGCAACATCTACGCAGGTGAAACCCTTCTTCACACCATGATGACCCTGGGTGAGATGTTCGGTCTGGGTGCCATCGGCAAGTTCATCCTCGCCACCATCGCTCCGATTCCTTTCTACTTCATGGAGTTGCTGGTCGGTCTGCTTCAGGCCAGCGTGTTCACTCTCCTTTGCGCCGTCTACATCCAGCTCTCCACCACCCATGACGAGCATCATGGCGAAGAGCACGGCCACGATCACCATTGAAGCCTTTGACCGTCGGGACCATGCCTCTGAGCGTGGGCGGCGGTTAGAACAACCAAACTAAGTAAGAAAGAAGAAACACTATGATGATGGAAGTTATGACCATGGCAGCTGAAGCTGCCGCCGCCGCTGCCCCTGCTGCCGCTGGCGTTTCCGGCTCCCTTACCCTGGGCGTCGCTGGTGCAGGTGCCGCTCTTGGCATCGGCCTGATCGGTGGCAAGGCTGTGGAAGCAGTCGGCCGCAACCCTGGCGCAGCTGGTAGCATCCAGACCCTCGCCATCATCGGCATGGCGCTGGCAGAAGCCGTCGCCATTTACGCTCTGATCATCGCGTTCCAGGGCCGTTAATCCTCTTCAGAGGAAGGTGGCCGTTCTTGGCCGCCTTCCTCTCCCCGCTTCAAATTTTGCTCTTCTCCATGACCACGACCTTCCTTGCCGCCTCCGGTGCCGCCGCCGACATTGCAGACCAGTTTGGCCTCGAACTGCCAAAGCTGATCGCTCAGGTCCTGATTTTCCTTGTCGTGTTTTATGTGCTGAAGACCAAGGCTTATGGCCCCATCCTGGCCATGCTGGAGCAGCGCCGCCAGCGCATCGCCGATGGCGAGGCCAAGCTGGAAAAAATCGCCCGTGACGCGGCCGAGGCCAAGGCGAACGCCCAGGCACTTGTGGACAAGGCGGAGGCTGATGCAGCCCGCGTTGTCAAGGAAGCCGACGACGCCGCCAAGTCCCTGCAGGAGCGCCGTCAGCAGGACGCCGTAGCCAGCGCCAACACCATCATTTCCAAGGCCCGTGAGGCCGCCGAGCTGGAAAAAGAGCAGCTCATGTCCCAGCTGAAGCGCGAGTTCGGCCGCATGGTCTCCGACGCCACCAGCCGTGTGACCGGCAAGGTTCTGACCAACGAAGACCAGGGCCGCATCAACCAGGAAACCGCCGCCCAGGTCTCCGCTTAATTTTTTCCAATCGGGAACCGCGAACCGCGCACCTCACCATGAAAATCTCCAAGGAAGCCCGCCGCACCTCCCGCCAGCTTTTCCGCACCTGCCTGGTGGACGGAAAGCTCGATGAGAGCCGCGTGCGCAATGTGGTGAGCACCGTTTCCAGCAGCAAGCCGCGTGGCTACATCGCCATCCTGGACGCCTTTGTCCGCCTCGTGGCCAATGAAGTGGACCGCCAGCGTGCGATCGTTGAAAGCGCCACTCACCTCACTGCGGCCACCCAGGTGGAACTGCAGAGCAGCCTTTCCAAAAAATACGGCCGCACCCTGAGCCTCGAGTTTCACATCAATCCAGAGCTGCTTGGCGGTATCCGCGTGAAGGTCGGCTCCGATGTGTGGGATGGCAGCGTGAAAGCCCGTCTCGAAGCCCTCTCCACCTCCCTCGCCGCCGCCTGATTTTAGTTCCCTTTCTTTAGTTCTTCCTTTCCGCCCGTCCGCCCCCTTTTTCCAAACCGCAATACCATGAGCAACATCCTCCAGGAGATCGAATCCCAAATCGCCGGCCTCAAGACCGCCGTCACGAAGTCCAATGTGGGCATCGTCCGTGAAATCGGCGACGGCGCCGCCAAGATCGAAGGCCTCAGCGATGTGATGCTCAACGAGATGATCGAGTTCCCCGGCGGCGTGTTCGGCCTGGCGCTGAACCTCGAA
>DASWXG010000462.1:0-10817 GCA_036405615.1 Prosthecobacter sp.
GCTCTGCGACTTGATGCGGAAAGGGGGCGGGACTGTTCGGAGGTCCCGGCCTTGAAAGGCCGGGCTAAGACACGGTCGTCGCTCTGCGACTTGATGCGGAAAGGGGGCGGGGCTCTTCGGAGATCCCGGCTTTGAAAAGGCCGGGCTAAGACACCGACGTCGCTCTGCGACTCTCCTGAGGCCCATATGCTTGGCCCAAAACAGACTTTGTACGAAACAAAGGCCGGTCTATCTCGGCTTGCTCTTGTTCTTTTTGAATCTCGCAACCGAACCGTTGTCAGAGGCTCCACTTCTGCATGTTATCCACGAGTCGCTTTCACGTTCTTCTGTCCCTGGGCTTGCTCGGTCTCGCTGCTTCGACGGTTTCTGGTGCCGCAGAACCTGTTGCCTCGGCGGTGGTCGTGGAAGAGGAGCCGGAGACTGACGCGATTGCGCCGAGCGAGTTGGCAGATCCTGCACCTTCTCCGGGACTGACACCGGAGGCAACCACCCGGGCCTTGTATGGAACGCAGTCGTTCTTGCACCAGCGCGGGACGTTTAACCGCAAGGTGGTGGATCATTTCCAGGCCTGTTTCACGCCAGCTTTGAACAAGCATCTGTATTTATTCAGCGATGCCTTGGAAGCCTGGAAAGTGAAGTATGCCGGGCAGCTACTGAAGCTGCCGCTCACGGAAGGTTCCATTTTCATTTCTTGTTATGAAGGCTGCACCACTCACCAGGTGGGGAAGGCGATTGTGCAGGGGGACACAGCGCGGGTGCCGGTGGTGATGAAGCACTTTGAGCAGGGGGAACCCTATGGCTGGGTGGACATGGCGGTCCTTCGTCGTGTGGGAAAGGTCTGGCTGCTGGATGAAGTGGTGTTCGATGCGGGGGCTTCGGACGGAACTCTGCGCGAGCATCTGAGCATGGAGCCTCACGAGATCGAAGAACTGCTTGGCAAACAGCCAGAGCCTGCGCCGGGTCTGCGGGAGTAGCGGCCAAGAAAAAGGCAGGCCTTGCGGCCTGCCTTAGTTCATGGGGAGTGAGGCCATCCTGGCCTCATGGATGACGGCAAGATGCCGTCACTCCGTGGAGCTTACGCCACGATGGGTGCGAGGTTTTCTTTGCACCACTGGCCGTTCTGCTTGGTGACGCCATCCGGATCTTCGACGGCGATGTGGGCTTCATCTTCACAGATGATCCAGCCTTCGTAGTCGCGGGAGACGAGCCACTCGGTGATCTTGTGGAAGTCGATCTTGCCGGTGCCCATCTGCGCCCAAGGCTCAGCTCCGTTGCCAGAGTAGTCCTTGTAATGAATGTGGTTCACCAGGTGCTGCCACTTGTTCAGCGTGGCGATGACATCCATGCCGCCGCGAATGATGTGGCCGACGTCCGGGGTCCAGCCGGTGACTTTGGGGTCGAGGCTGGAGAGGACGACGTCATAGTCTTCCTGCGTGCGGACGAGGGAGGCTGGCGGGCTGTTGGGGTGATAGGAGGCCTTGATGCCGAGGTCTGCAGCGCGCTTGGAGACGTTGTTGACGTTCTTGGCGATGTTCAGGCGGCGGCGCTGAAGGTCGTTCTTGCGGCCGCTGGGCAGGGTGACGGTGCCGAGGGCGGAGCCGGGGAAGTGCTTCAGGAGATCCAGCGTGAAGTCGGCGGCGGCTTTTTCTTCCGGGGTTTCCTCTTCACCATCCCAGGCGCAGACGAGGGCCAGGGCGGCGAGTTTCATGTTGTGCTGCTGAAGGGTGTCCTTCAGGCGGATGGGGTCGCAGAAGTCTCCCAGCCAGTAGCGGCCGCAACCGAGGGCGCTTTCGGAAATCTGCAGGACCATGGGCTCGATGCCCGTGAAGCCGGCCTCAGAGGCGACTTTGATCATGTGGTCCAGTTTGTTGTCGTAGCCCTTGCCAGTGCCCTGCATGAACCAGGTGTACACCTCGGAGCCGAATTCGATTTTTGCCATAAGTGCGGTGGGGTCGTTCGGTTGTTGTTGTGGTTGGGAATCGCGAAGAAAAGCGCCGGGAAACCGGAGCGAGGGAGCATTTAGAAACGACGCCTCTGGCGATGTCCAGCAGCGAATTTGCATGGAACAGGCTGGGAAGCGCGAAATCGGCCCTTTTTGTCCTCGGGCTGGGGCGTGAAGTCCAGGGAATGGAGTGTGGGGGCTGCCGCATATGAGACAGGTTTCTTGAAGACTCACAGCGGAATGCAACGAAATGATGCCTTGCGGAATAGGATCTCGCCTTAAAAGGACTGGGATATTGTTTTATGAAACTGATCGTTCCGGCACTCCTCCTGCTTTTCACCCTGTCCAGTTGTGTGGCTCCTTACCACGGTGATGAATACGGGGCGGCTTATCGCGATCAAAGCCTGCCTTCTTACCGGGCACCGGCTTCTTCCTCGCGCCGGATGGTGACCGGGCCGGAGTATGGGAGCCAGAGCAGCACTTACTACCACTCCGGCAATGTGACGGGGACCTCCTCCCGCATCGGGGGCACCTACTACCACCCGGATGGCAGCACCTCGACCAAGATCGGGAACACCTATCACCACTCCAGAGGCGGTTCATCCACACGGATTGGTAACACGGTCCACCACTCCAACGGAGGCAGCAGCTCGATCATTGGAAACTCCGTGTATCACTCGGATGGCAGCAGTTCGACCATCATTGGCAACTCGATCCATCACTCCGGCGGGTATTCCAATCCGCGCGGCAATTCCTTTTACCGCCCCAGCTACAGCACGGGCTCTGGCTCCAGTTTTGGCTCAGGCAGCAGTGGCAGCTCGTTTTCCACCGGACGCGGTTTCAATTACAGCCGTCCGGCAGGCAACGGCACCTCCATGTATTGATGGAGGCAAAGCCAGTCACGGAAGGCTGGGCTGAAAACAATTCCACTCCGGCCTTGTCCGGATGGCGCGGCGTGCCTTGGTTGGCGGCTGCATGATCCGCAATTTCATTCTCGACTGGTCCGGCACGGTGGCTGATGACCTGGGGGCCGTGATCACGGCTACGAACCGGGTGCTGGCCCACTATGGCAAACCGCCTTTCACGCGGGAGCAGTTCCGCGAGGTGTTCCAGCTGCCGTATACCGAGTTTTACCGCCACATCCTGCCAGACGTGCCGCTGCGCGATCTCCAGGCTCTGTATCTGGAGCATTTTCCGCAGGAGGATCAGCAGGCGGTGCCGCTGATCGAGTATGCGCTGGAATTCCTGCAAACAGCCAGGGCCGCTGGCTGCAGGCTGTTTGTGTGCAGCAGTGCGCCGGAGGAGCATGTGCGGGCGCAGGCGCTGGCCAATGGCGTGGACGGCTTTTTTGAGCACCTGCACGGAGGCATCATTGATAAGTGCGTTTTTGTCCATGACCTGCTGCGCCAGCACAGTCTGCTGCCGCAGGAGACGGCCTTTGTAGGAGACATGCGCCATGACATCCTGGCCGGGCATGCGGCGGGGCTGATGAGCATCGCCACGGCAACGGGATATGAGTCGGTGTCCACGCTGCTGACGGCGGACCCGGATTTGCTGGTGCGCAATCTGTCGGCTTTGACACGCCTGATGCGCTCGGCCAATGATACAGCCACCCCATGACTCCCCCGCCTGCCGCTGCCACCACTGCCAAAGATGAAATCCGCCTTCACGGGCTGGATCTGCCCGTACAGATCGGCGTGCCAGAGGAGGAGCGGGCGGCGTGGCAGACCCTGCAGGCGGACCTGACTCTCCGGGTGGCGGGGCGGTTCGAGGCCTTGGAGGACCGGCTGGAGCGGACGGTGGACTACGCGGCCGTAGCTGTGAGGGTAAAGGCGCTGGCGGCGGAGAGGCCCCGGCAGCTGCTGGAGACGCTGGCCGCAGAAATTGCAGCATGCATTTTGAGCGAGTTTGCGGTGGGAGGCATCACAGTTTGCCTCCGCAAACGTATACTACCAGGCTGTGACTACGTCTCTGTCTGCCTTACCAGGCCTTGAATCAACCTCTTACCCCCGAAAAAGCTTGTCTCATTCCCCGATGGATGGTTTGCTTCCGGAGTCGTCCGACCCTGATCGTACGATCAGCGGACACATGGAGACGACAGCCGAGCCAATCCCAGCCAGCAGCAGCAGCGCCGCCGAGGACCGGGTGCTGGTGGAGCGGGCACAAGCGGGTGATACCCGCGCCTTCGACGAACTGGTGCGCAAATACACGCCCAAGCTTTACGGTCTGGTCTATAACATGACCTCCAACCGGGAGGACACCGCCGACCTGCTGCAGGAGATTTTTGCCAAGGCCTACCGCTCGCTGAAGCGGTTCATGGGCAAGTCGTCTTTTTACACCTGGATCTACTCGATCTCGGTGAATATGACCCTGAACTTCCTGAAAAAGCGGGGCCGACACGCCAAAATCAGCCTGGATGACGTGGACAGCGGCATTCAAAATGACCCCGAGTTTGTCAAAATCACGACGGCAAACAGAGATACAGTACGAGAGGTGAACATCCATGAGCTGCAAAAAAGATTGAACGCAGCCATGATGAAGCTGTCGGAAGACCACCGCACAGTGGTGACTTTGTATGACGTCCAGGGCCTCCAGCACAACGAAATCAGCAAGATCCTCGGGGTTTCTGAAGGCACGGTCAGGTCACGGCTGTTTTACGCCCACCGGCTTCTCCAGACTTATCTGGAAGATTTTGTAAAGTGACACAGTTCCTGCTCTCAAACTCACCCGCTCCCATAAAGACGACCTAACCTATGAACGAATTCGAAA
Source organism: Prosthecobacter sp. (assembly GCA_036405615.1). GTDB lineage: Bacteria > Verrucomicrobiota > Verrucomicrobiia > Verrucomicrobiales > Verrucomicrobiaceae > Prosthecobacter. The sequence continues at coordinate 4,712 of DASWXG010000462.1, forward strand.
ACATCCAAAGGCTGCTCCGTCTCAAACAATATGAGAAACCGGCAGACGACTTTGTGGAAGATTTCGTCACTCAGTTCCGCGAGCGTCAGCGCGCTGAACTTCTCCGTCAATCCGCCCGCAGCCTGCTGTGGGAGCGCATGAACACCTTCTTCAGCGATCTGGTGTCCCCGAAATGGGCCACCGCCTCCGCTACCGCTGCTTTTGCCGTGGTGGCCGCCTGGGGCACGCTGGGTTTGGTGGGTGGCACGAGCCATGCCGGTCCGGAACTGGCCCTGGCCACGGCTGAACCCATGACCGTGGCGCTACAAAGCCAGCCTTCTTTTGCAGTGGACAGCGAACTCATCAAAGAGGCCTCTGACCCGCAAATGGAGATCGAAAACATCCTCCTCAGCAAGCATTTCGAGGGAGATGAACTGGCCTCCAGCCTGACGGGCAATGGCAGCAACTACACGCCCATTTCCACCCAACTGGTGCCAGTGAGCGATTTTGGCCGCTGAGATTTCCCATGAACTGACTTCCACGGATGAGGCCTGCGCCTCGTCCTGACTCCGGAAAAAGGACGCGTTACCCGCGTCCTTTTTTCTTTGGGCGTGCAGTCCGGCGGAAAAAATGTTGTCCAATGAGGTGGGGAGAAAGCCTTTTGCTGCCGTTTTCAGACCCAAGCATCTTTTGTCAAACCTCTCTATGAAACGCCGTCCCTCCTGGCTCGCTCTTGCAGCCGTTTGCCTTCCTGTTTTCATTCATGCCCAGACCTCTCCGCCACAGCCGGTGGGCAAGGCGGAGGTGGTCACCCAGATGCCTGGGCTGGTGGGTTTTTGGACTTTTGGCGAAGCGCCCGGGCAGCCGCGAGTGTCCACGGGCACCGCTTTGCCTCACCCGATGGCGGAGGTGGGCGGCCCGATTGCCCGCGCTGAAGGCGGACCCTTTTCCGGCTATGCCGCCAATCTTGATGGCAAGCACTACTTCCGCATTCCGTATGCGGAGACAGGGGATCTGAACATTGCCGGGCCGGAGGCGCAGGTGAGCATGTTTGCGGTGGTGCGCATTGTGAACCTGAAGCAGAGCCGCACGATTGCCGGCATGTGGACGGAGGGAAAGGGGGCCAATGATGACAGCGGCACCCGCCAGTATGCCATGCTGATGAACATGCCCACCTACGGCGGCCCGCGCCAGCTGGTGCCGCACATTTCCAGCGAAGGCGGTGTGACCCGCCGGGCAGACGGCAGCGCCTTCCCCTGGTGTGCGGACTATGCCGCCACGAAGCAGGAAGTGCCGGAAGAGCAGTGGTGCACGCTGGCCTTCACCTACGACTCCAAGTACCTGCGTGCCTACATCAATGGCGTGCTCGATGAACGCCAGCTGGATCCGGTGAAGGACAAACGCAATGATCCTTACTTCACCCAGGAAGGGCCGGGTGGAAAAGACCGTGGCATGAACCCTTACTACCATGGTCGCGGCATCTTCAAATATGATCCCGCCAAGCACGCTTCCACCAAGTCCACCGTGGGCTCAGATTTCACCGTGGGCGCGCGTTATGCGGTAGGCTCCATGCTGGGCGAGGCCACCATCGGCAAGTTTGGAGGCCTTGCGATCTTTAACCGTGCCCTGACCGATGCCGAAGTGAAGAGCCTGCATGAGGCGGCCAACGTCCCGGCTTTGAACCGCTGATCTTTGAGGACACAGAGAAGGCGGAAGGGCGGGCGTCTGAAACGTAACGCCAAATGTCCAAAAAAGCGTGGACATCAGGCGCTGCCCAGCCACCACTTTCCGCCCTCATGACCTCTGTTTCCCGACTTGTTCGCCTCCTGCTGCCGCTGCTTAGCGGCGGTCTGCTGACGCTGGCTTACCCGGGGTGGAATTTGGAGATCATGGCCTGGGTGTGGCTGCTGCCGCTGCTGGCTGTGCTGTGGCCGGTGACCCGGGGCGGGGCAGACGCGGGTGCTCGTTCCTTTTTCTGGCCGGGGTTCTGGGCAGGGCTGGCTTTCTGGATTCCGAATCTGGGCTGGCTGAGGCACTCCTCGCGTGTCATTGCCGGGGCGCGTGGTAATGAGTGGATGGGGCTGGGCACGGAACTCATGGGGGCCGGTGCGGTGGTGGGGCTGGCGCTGTACTGCTCGCTGTATTTCGGGCTGTGGTCCTGGTTTGTGGCACGGTTTGCCCGGCCGGACAGAAAGGTGCTTTCCAACAGTACCTGGCAGGCGAGCACTTTTCACTCGCTGGCGTGTTCTTTCAAAGCTGCTGCGGCCTGGGCAGGGCTGGAGTGGCTGCGCGGTTGGCTCTTTACCGGTTTTGGCTGGAACGGGCTCGGCGTGGCTTTGCACCAGAACTCGGCGCTCATCCAGATTACCGATGTGGTGGGTGTTACCGGGCTGTCTTTTCTGCCGGTGCTGGTGGCTTGTACGGCGTGGAATGCGCTTTCACGGATGGTGGCCGTTTATCACGGAGAAGGCCAGTGCCGTTCCCGGCTGGATTTTACCGTGGCGGTTACGGTGCTGCTGGCGGTGGCGGGTTATGGCATGATGAAACTGACCCGCCAGGCGCAGGGGGAGCAGGTGGTGGTGCGGACGGTACTGGTGCAGCCCAATGTGGCCCAGGTAGATGCCTGGTCCGGGCAGTTTGGGGCGCGCGTCTATGAACGCCTGGCTAACTTCACCCGGCTGTATGCCGAAGCGCGGGAAGGCGTCACACATACGGATCTGGTGATCTGGCCGGAGAGCGCCCTGCCGGTGCATCTCTATGGCATTCCAAACCCGGAAAGCGGACTGCCGAACAATCCCGATTATCTGGATCATTTGTTAGGTCTGGGGGATTACAGCCTGCTGACTGGAACCGAAGTTTATAGCGGTGTGCCGGGGGACGGCCATGTGTCGGCGGTGCTGTTCAAGAGCAACTTCGACAACCGGCAGCAGTACGACAAGATGCACCTCGTGCCTTTTGGCGAATACCTGCCGTTCCGGAACATCCCGCCGTTTTCCTTCCTCCAGGGGGTGCTGCCCGGCGATTTCAAAGAAGGAGAAAGCGCCGAACCGTTGAAGCTGGAAAAGCCCCAGGCCCAGATCATTCCCCTGATCTGCTTTGAAGACACCGTGGGCCGTCTGGCGCGGCGTTTTGTGCGGGAGGCACCGCAGATGATTGTGAACATCACCAACGACGGCTGGTTTTTGGAAAGCATCGAAACCCAGGTGCATCTGGCCAATGCCCGTTTCCGCGCCATCGAACTGCGCCGGCCCATGGTACGTGCAGCCAATACCGGTGTGACCTGTTTCATTGACACCTTCGGCAGGATCACCTCCCAGCTAAACGACCCAGAAACGGGCAACACGTTCATTGAGGGCTGCCTGCCGGGCGAGGTGAAAATCCCGGCGGTGCCGGAAATGACCTTTTATGCCCGCCATGGGGATGCCTTTTCGGTCAGTCTGCTGGCCGTGGCGGCTTTGAGCGGCTTGCTGCAAGGCCTCAAGCCACGGCGGTCCCGTGAGAAAACGGCTTGAGACCAGTCTGAAAATACTTGTTTGTTAGCCAGGTGGGAACGTGCTCTCATGTTGAGAGGCATCCTTGGACCGCCGTGAAAGTTGACGATAGATGACAGGTGGAGACGCCTGGGCGGTCCGGAACCCCGTTGGGGTTCTTCGTTGGAAAACGGGGCTGGCCGAAATTCCAGGGTAGCCGCTGCGCGGCAACCCTTCGCTTTGATACGCAACCCCTTTGGGGTTGGGGAATCCGGATTGGGTTACCGGCGGACCGTTGGTTGAGCCGATCAGCCACGAAAGTAGAACAACCCCGTTCAGGCCGCCTCTGAAAAACTAGGGGCTCCTGCGCCGGACAGTTTCCGCCGCAGGAGCATTGCCTAACCAGAGGTTGTTGAAGACTCAGACCACCACAGCCCAGAGCACCTTCAGGTAACGGCTTTCGGGGCAGTTGGACATCACGGGGTGGTCCATGCCGGGTCCGGTGCGGTCCAGGATCTGCAGCTTGCGGCCGTGGCGGTGGGCTACGCCGATAACCAGTTCTTCAAAGTGATCTGTGCTGATGAGACCGGAGCAGGAGCAGCTGACAAACAGGCCGCCACGTTTCACCAGCTGGATGGCGAGGCCGTTGAGGTCGCGATACTTGAAGATGCCCTCTTCCTGGTTGTCGCGATGATGGATCAGTTTGGGAGGGTCCAGCACGACGGTGTCCCAGAGCTCGCCGTTTTTGATCATCTGGCGCGACCAGCCGAAGGCGTCGCCCTGGGTCCAGTTCACCTTGGCCTGGTTGAGGTTGGCGTTTTGTTTCGCCTGGGCGATGGCCTTTTCATCAAGGTCCACGCCGGTGACATCCTCGCATTTGCCGATCAGCTTGGCCGAAAGGGCAAAGCCGCCGGTATAGGTGCAAAGGTCCAGAACGCGGCCGCTGGCCAGCTGGCCGAACTTCAGGCGGTTGTCGCGCTGGTCGCAGAAGAAACCTGTTTTGTGGCCGTCCTCGAAATTGACGAGGTAACGCACGTTATTTTCGCGGATGCGCACGCTCTTGGGACCGGGATCGTCCACTTCGGGAACATCGCTGATGCGCATGCTTTCGATGAGGGAAATGTCCGGGTCCGTCTGGATGACATGACTGCTGGTGCCTAACTCCTTGTGCAGCAGCGGCAGCCAGCGGCGGATGCGGCGCCAGACTCCGAGGGTGGTGACTAGGATGGAAAGGGTGTCGTCATAACGGTCCACCACCAGGCCGCTGATACCGTCGGCATCGGAGTGGACCACCCGGTAGGCATCGGTATGGCCGTCCAGTTTCAGGGTGTTCTTGCGTAGGCGCACCGCCTGGAGGAGGCGCGCGTCCAGTTCCGCTTCACCAAACGGCATGGTTCCGTGGTGGATGACACGCAGGGGAACGCGGGCCTTCGGGTTGAGGAAACCGGCTCCAAACAGATTGCCTTCCTTGTCGTAAACATTCACCAGATCTCCTGCGCCTGCGTCCGGAGAGGTCGCACCGACCATGTTCGGGAAAATGGCAGGATGATACGAGTAGTACTTCATCTGGGCCCAGGGGCGCGCCCAGTTTTCACTGCCTGCGGGAGGCGGCTTGGGGGCGTTGGAGGGGCGGCGGTTGGAATAGGGACGGGACATGGGCAGCTTTATCGGTGCGGCGGGAACCGGCAGCTATGACACAGGATTTGCAAAATTCACTTCTCAATGCGCGGATTCCACGATCAATTTCTTCCGCCATGCCCGAAGCTTTCCTGAAAACCCTGCATCTGAAGGAGCCTTTCCGCATCGCTCACGGGGTTTCCGACGAGCGGCAGGTCGTGCGCTTGCTGGGGGATGGAGCGGTGGGCGAGGCCCCGTTTGTCCCTTACTACCGGGAAGATCCCGTAGAGACGCTGGCCTGTCTGCAAGACGGTTCCTGCCAGCCTCTGACCCGTGCTGCGGGGCTGGCGCTGGACCTGTTCCGCCTGGATCAGGAACCCGGCCCGCTTTGGAGACGGGCGGAGGCGCAGCTTGGTGCAGGGCGTCCATGGGGGGAGGTTTTGGCCTGCCGTTCATTGGGTATTCCGACGGACTTGCCCGCGTTTGCGGAGCGGGTGAGGGAAGTTTCACGGCAGTTCCGTGTGCTCAAACTGAAGCTCGGCAGCGGTGATCTGGCCCAGGATGAGGCCATTGTGAAAACGGCCTGTTCGGTGGTGGCGCCCGGCACCGTCGTCTTTGCAGATGTGAACGGAGGCTGGTCCGTGGACGAAACCGTGACGATGGTTTCACGGCTGCAAGGCAGTGGGCTGGTGCTGATCGAGCAGCCGATCCACCATCGCCTGGGTGTGGAGGGATGGCGGGAATTGAAAGCCCAGATGCCTCCCGATGCCCTGCCATTGTATGCGGATGAATCCGCCCAGAATGCGGACGATGTGCAAAAACTGGCAGGTCTGGTGGACGGCGTGAATGTGAAACTGCTGAAATGCGGCACTTTCCAGAGGGCTGTCGAGATGATTCAAACAGCCCGGAAACATCATCTGGGAGTCATCCTTGGCTGCATGATTGAAAGCAGCATTGGTACCACGGCCGCAGCGCATCTGGCCCCCTGGGCGGATTATGTGGATGTGGACGGTCATCTGTATCTGGCGGATGACGATTAT
>DASWXG010000463.1:0-4684 GCA_036405615.1 Prosthecobacter sp.
CCTGTATGAGATGCTGACTGAGCACCTGCCCGTCGGCGTGTTTGAGCCTCCCTCCAAAAAATCGGATGCCCCGGCCTTGATGGACAAGGTGGTGCTGAAGGCCATGCGTGAACGTCCTGGGGACCGCTATCAAAAAGCCTCGGACATGCGTGATGCCATTGCGACCGTGGCCGAGAAGCTGGGACGTCCCCTCGTGCAGCGGGCCATCGCCAAGAGGCCGATCATTTCCATGATGACGTCGGTCATCGTCGGCGCGGGATTTATCTACCTGCTGGACGCCCTCAATACGGAATTGCTGGAGAAACCGAGGCAGGCCCAATCCTCCTATGTGGACAGCGAACACGGGCCCACAGTCATGCGCCTGACGAAGCATTTTTCCCTGGTTCGCCTGAGGCTGAACTGGGAAGAGGCGCGCCGACGCATCAAGGCCACCCAAGGCGTGGAGATGGCAAGTTTTCACTCTCAGGCCGAACTGGATGAAGTGGTGGCCAAACTGCATGAGCGCGAAGTGGATTCCCCGGTTTGGACAGGAGGCTTCCAGGTGGATGGCGATCCGGCGAATCCCTATCAGTGGGATGATGGCAGCCCTTTTTACTTCCAGGCATGGATGCCCGACGCGCCCGCCAGTCCGCTGCTGATCACGGAAGTCCAGGCCAAGAACCGCAGCACCCTGAAGGATGCCCAGGGCAACACTCCCGACTGGATCGAAGTTCACAATCCTGGCGCAGAGCCGGTGGACATCTCCGGCTGGCACCTCCGCCACATCAGCGGCCGTTATGCTTTCGAAGGTCGGCTGGGAGGGCGCCGGAGCCGCTTCTCAGGCGAGCAACTGCTCATCCGCCCTGGCGAATACAAGGTGATCTACTGCATCGAGTCCGAACCGGTGAGCAGCAATGCCCTTAGCTATGGCTTCCAACTGGAGGCTCAACTGGGCAGGGTGCGCTGGTGCGATCCGCGCGGGAACATCATCCAGGCCATGGATGAGGACTGGGTAAGATTCCCCGCAGATGGCAGCCTGGTCAGCGGACCGGATGGTAAAGGCTGGGGCTGGGCTGCGGCGCCTACTCCCGGGGAGGCCAACCGCCCGTTCGAACAGGCGGCCCCCTTCCAGGGGTCAGTGGCAAACACGCCGAACTCCAACCCCCAGGCCATCCTGCTGCTGCCAGACTTTGGCGGGCGCTGGGCGCTGGACACTCAACGCCGGACGGCCTGGACGCTGGTGCGAGTCACTCCGGCACCTGAAAAAGAAAAGCCGACACCTTGATGCCGGCTTTTCAAGATGAAGGCAAGGGCTCAGCCCGCGCACCGGCCTACTGGGATTTTTTGAACAGCTTCTTGAAGAAGTTGGGTTTTGGTTTGGCGGGTTCTTCCGCTGGCGCTGCCGGTTGCTGGGTGGGTTGCCCAGCCGCAGGACTTGCTGCTCCAGGGGTGATGGCGGGGCCGTAGCGGTTGCCACCCTGCGGTTGTCCCGTAAAGTCCACCGCAGCGGGTTTGATGGTCGGTGCCGCGCCTGTGTTGACGTTGACCACCTTGGGCGTCAGGGCTTTGCCGTCCTTGCCATATTCGTGGATCACCCGTTGAAACACCTGGCCCTGCAGGTTGGTGAGCTGGTCCTCTTTTCGGCGGCCGAATTCATCGTAAAAGGACTGGCAGCGGGCGATCAGGTTGCCTCGGCCGTCATAAACATTGCCCTGGGTCGGCTCGCCCTTTTCATTCAGGAGGAAGACCTTTTTCACAGTCAGCTGGCCGGCCGTATTGTAGGTGGTCTCTGTCATCTCGCGCGTGTTAGGGTCGCGAACAGACTCTGTACGTGAGTCATCGGCGTGGTAGATGGTGCGGCCCACGACAGGCTGCAAAGCGGGGTTCCCCTGGCACAGACCGGCCAAGGGAAGGGTGCAAATGCCAAAAATGACGGCGCAGTTTTTCATGTTTTCCTGGAGACTTTGGGAGAGATTAGCTGCACGCTTCCCTTCCGACAATCTGCTTTTCTGCCATGCAACTCCCTGATTCGCCGCTTCCTGAGGACTGGACCCGCTTTTTGGAAAACGTGGCTGCAGATTTTGCCTGCGTTACCGGCACCCTCCACCGTCTAGACCCGGCTGACCGGCATTTGAAGCTGGTGGCCCAACTCGGCATTCCGGCCCAGCTCATGCCTGTCATTCAGTCCATTCCTGTGGGCAAGGGCATTGCCGGAGTGGCCGCAGAACGCCGTGAGCCAGTGGAACTTTGCAACTTGCAAACAGACACCAGCGGCGTGGCCAGAGAAGGGGCCAAACAAACCCAAGTCCAGGGCAGCCTGGCCGTGCCCGTGCTGGATGGCGACCGCCTGTGCGGCACCCTCGGCATCGGCAAACGCGAGCCGTACGACTTTTCGGACGAGGAAAAACAACGCCTGGGCAGCATCGCGGCGGAGATTGCCGCCAGACTGCTCCCAGCTTGCTAAAGTCCGATAAGAAGGATGTTTGTCCCGTTGGCTTGACGTCGTTTTTCGATATGCCTCTCTCCAACGACATGCACACCGCAGTGGAGGCGCTTTATGAAGCCTTTGCCGATGTCAAAAAACCGCAGGTGATCGAAGGCTGCCCCTGCTGTTATGAGGGGAAGCACGTGGATGTGTTGCTGGCCACACCGCTGCGCGAGATCGGTCCGGACATGATGGCCCGCTACGCATTCTCCGCTTTTAAAACCATCGGTTCAGTGGCGGACTATCTTTATTTTCTGCCTCGTATTTTGGAAATCTCCAGCACCTTGCCCCTGTGGTGGCCGGAGATCGAGGTCACTGGCCGGGCCGTGGGCCAGACTCAGCCACAGACTTGGCGGCGAGACCGTCTACTGGCCCTGGAAGTTTTGCTGACGGCCAAAGTTTCCGAGTGTCTCGACCTGCTCGCTGAGGAAACAGATGGCGACGCGCAGGAACTGAACTCCTGGCTTTGCGCCATGGACCTCATGGGGGTGGATTTGATGCCAAAGTTGCGGCAGATCGAAACCTCTCCTCCTCTGATGGCTGCACTCTACTGCCACCACGCTGAGAAGCTGGCCAAGGGGCGGTTGAACAATGCCTTTTGGGAAAATTCCTCTCCTGGCTACGCGGTCATGCGTGCCTGGTTTTCAACGCAACCGGTTCGCTCGGCTGTCTATGAGCGCCTGGGCATCATCTTGCCCTCCGCCACGCAGGAATTCGCTTGAGCAGATGGCCGGGAATGGCCCAACTCCGCCCTTGCCGCCGCGTCCGGGCTTTTCATGGTGCGGGAAATCTACCCATCATGAAAGCCCTCGTCCTCACCGCCCCTTGCGAGTTCAACTATGACATCGGTTTCCCCGACCCAGTTCCGGGTGCAGGCGAGGTGCTGGTGAAGATCAAAGCCTGCGGCATCTGTGGCAGTGATATTCATGGCATGGACGGCCGCAGCGGCCGCCGCCAGATGCCCATCGTCATGGGCCATGAAGCGGCCGGTGAAATCATCCAGGTGGGCGAAGGCGTTGCCGACTGGAAGGTGGGCGAGCGCGTGACCTTTGACTCCACCGAATACTGCGGTGAGTGCGAGGAGTGCCAGGCGGGTTATGTGAACCTTTGCCCAGACCGCAAGGTTCTTGGCGTGTCCCCAGGTTCTTATCGCCGTCACGGTTGTTTCGCCGAGAAGATCGTGCTGCCAACACGCATTCTTTACCGTATCCCGGACGCGCTGCCCTATGAAAAAGCCGCTTTTGCCGAGCCTGTCGCCATCGCCCTGCATGCGGTGAACCTGGCCGACGGCATCGAAGTGGGCGAGGCCTTTGCGGATCCTGAAGACAGCGCCTGCTGCTCCAGCGGTTCCTGCTGCGCAAGCGAGCACGATCATGATCATGCCGAAGGCGAAGAACACACGCATGCCCATGAGCACGGCCAGGAAGAGATCCGCGGCGGTGTGGCGGTGGTGGTGGGGGCTGGTTTGATCGGCTTGCTCGTCGTCCAGGCCCTGAAAGCCCGCGGCTGGGAGCGTGTCATCGCGGTGGATCTGGACGACAAGCGCCTCGAACTGGCCAAACAGCTGGGAGCCGATGACGCCTTCAACGCAAAGCAGGAAGGTCTGGCCATGCATATTCGCGACATCACCGGCGGTGACGGTGCTGACGCCAGCTTTGAAGTGGTGGGGGCGGCGGCTCCGATTGACCTCGCCATCCGCTGTGTCCGCAAGGGCGGCCAGGTCATCCTGGTGGGCAACCTTCAGCCCAGCACGCCGTTCCCGCTTCAGGAAGTGGTGACCCGCCAGATCACTCTTCGCGGCTCCTGCTCCTGCGCAGGTGAGTATCCGGAAGCCATCCGCCGCATTGAAGACGGCAGCATCCAGGTGCAGCCGCTGCTCAGCGCCGTGGCTCCGCTTGAAGAAGGCGCAGGCTGGTTCAAGCGCCTCTATGACAACAAGGAAGGCCTGCTGAAAGTGGTGCTGACCCCTGCGGAGTAATCCGGCTTGCGACAGATGGCGTCGTATTATCACTTGTGGTTATGCTGCGCCGTGTTCTCCAGATCGTGCTGCCTCCCCGGATGAAGAAGTTCTTCTACGGGGAAGGTGTCTGTGTCTGGCAAAGCCCGTGGAGCGTTGATGAGATTCAGGACCGGTTGAGAGCGACCTTGCCGGCCGTCAGTGACTTGGACTGGGCGTATTCAGGCATCACTGGGCGGATGGCAGGACAGGCCGTACATGTG
>DASWXG010000464.1:0-6225 GCA_036405615.1 Prosthecobacter sp.
GGCTGCCTCTTCCCGCCCAAAAGCGGCTCAAAAATCAGCAGCAAAGAAAACACCCGCCCGCAAGAAGGCGGTTTCCGCCTCTGCTGAACCAGAACCCCGGAGCGACATCTGGAACCTGCGCCTCTACGTTGCAGGGCAGACCCCCAAATCGCTCACCGCCTTTTCCAATCTGAAAAAGCTTTGCGAAGAGCATTTGCCTGGCCGGCATGAGATTGAGGTGGTGGACCTGGTGAAGAATCCTGCGCTTGCTCAGAAAGACCAGATCGTGGCGCTTCCTACCCTGGTCCGGAAACTGCCGGAACCTATCAAACGGGTCATCGGGGACCTTTCCAATGCTTCGAAGGTGATGGTCGGCATCGAACTGTCTGACATTGCAGAAATGTAGGACCGTTTGGCCTGCTCCAGCCGATTCGTTTTGCTTCGACTCACTCCTCCCGTCCCACTCACATGCATGGCTGACAAAAAAGACATCAAAGCCAATGCAGGTTCATCTTCCTGCTCCCCGCAAGCTGCCGAAGCTCCTGCATGTGACGGGGCTGTGGCAGCAGCAGAGTTTGAAAGGCTGCTCCAGAACTCGACGGACCATAACATTCGTTATGTTTTAAAGCTGTATGTGACGGGTACTACCCACCGTGCAGCCCAGGCGGTGTCCTCCATCCGCGGCCTGTGTGAGGAGAAACTGGCGGGCCGTTATGATCTGGAGGTCATTGATATCTACCAGCAGCCGGAAGCCGCGAGCTCGGAGCAGATCATCGCGGCTCCGACCCTCATCAAAAGCGCACCCGCGCCTATCCGACGTGTGGTGGGGAATCTGACGGACCGCAACAAGATCCTTCTCAGCCTGAATCTTCACAGTGGAGAAGGGAAACCAGGGGAGCCGCATGAAACCCAGTGGGTGGAGGTATGAAGAAAAAAGCTCCCGCATCCCAACCGGCCAGAAGGACGCCTGGAAAAACCGGCGGGCCGGCGGCTGCTGACGTACCTTCCCTCAACGGCGTCTGGATGAACAAAATGGACCTGGAGAGGCTCCATGACCATCTGCGCGAAGCCCAGGAAACCCTGGAAGCGATCCGCAACGGTGATGTGGATGCTGTGGTCGTCAGCGGTGCCCATGGCAGTCAGGTGTACAGCCTCAGCGGTGCCGAGGAACCTTATCGCATTTACGTCGAGCAGATGCAGGAAGGTGCTGTCACGGTGGCTGCGGACGGCCTGGTTTTATACTGCAACCAGCGTTTTGCGGACATGACGGGCACGCCGCTGGAAAAGGTCATCAGCTCCCGCCTTGCCGGACACATTTCAGAGCCCGCCTGGCAGGAGGTTTCCCAGGTTTTTCAACTGGATGGCGAAGCTGTGAAGCACGAATGCCAGCTTCATCACGCTGAAGGAGGCTTTCGTTATGTCAGCCTCACGGCCAGCCGCCTGCCGTTGGAAGGGCAGGACGTCATGTGTCTGGTGGTCACCGACCAGACCGAGCGCAAAGAACGGGAGGAACTGCGGCTGGGCAAAGAAGGGGCGGAAAAGGCCAATCTGGCCAAGGATGCCTTCCTGGCCGCACTGAGCCACGAACTGCGCACCCCTCTGACTCCCGCTCTCATGGCCACGATGGCTCTGGAGCAGGATGTCTCGTTGCCAGAGTCCGTCCGTTCCACCCTCGGCATGATCCGCCGCAACGTGGAGCTTGAGGCCAGGCTCATCGATGACCTCCTGGATCTCACGCGCATTGTGCAGGGCAAGCTGGAATTGCATTCCCGGGAAGTGGATCTCCACGCCATCATTCTCCGGGCCATCGAGATTTGCGAGACGGACATCCACTCCAAACAGCAGCAGCTGGAGGTCACGCTGAAGGCTGCGCACCATCTGATTTCTGCCGACCCCGTCCGTCTACAGCAGGCCTTGTGGAACGTGATCCGTAATGCGGTGAAATTCACCCCTCCCAATGGCCGAATTTGCATCGCCACCGAAAACACAGGTGCCAAAACGGTGCGCATCAGTGTGCGTGACAGCGGAGTGGGATTTTCCGCCGATACCCAGAAGGACATGTTCAAGCCCTTCGAGCAGGGCGGGCGGGAAATCACCCGTCGTTTTGGCGGGCTGGGTCTTGGGCTCGCCATCAGCCATTCCATCATGGAAGCGCACAGCGGCAGCATCCAGGGGCTCAGCGAGGGCCACGGCCAGGGGGCCGAATTCGTTCTGGAACTCCCGGTGAAAAAAGCCCGTCCGCCTTCCGTGACCCCGGACCCTTCCGCGCAACTACAGGTCGCCGCAGACAAGGGGCTCCGCATTCTTCTCATCGAAGATCACGCAGATACCCGCAACAACATGAGCCTTCTTTTGCGGCGTTCCGGTCACGAGGTGACACCTGCGGAAACGGCTGCCGAAGGGCTGGCCAGGGCAGAAGCGGCCACCTTTGACCTCGTCATCAGCGACCTCGGCCTGCCCGACATGAGCGGCCTGGATTTAATGCGTCAGCTCCGTGAAGCTTACGGGCTCAAAGGAATCGCCGTGAGCGGATATGGCATGGAGGAAGACATCCGGCGCAGCTACGACGCCGGGTTTGTCAACCATCTGACCAAACCCATCCACATGGAGCGGCTCCGGCAGGTAATCCGCCATTGCAGCACAGGCTAGGAGCCCCTGTCTGGGATGCGGGTCTGTCTTCCGGGTGAACCGGCCCCGCTTCTGATGCGTCTCTCGCTCTCTTTTTTCTCTTCCCCCGTCCAACGCAGCACAGCATGGCTTTTCTGAACGATCTCAAGACCCAGACCGCCCCTCAGCATGAAGCCCTGGAATCCCAGATGGACATCGTGCGTCATTTCGCCAGCCGGACCAGCTACCTCCAGTTGATCGAACGCTTTTTCACCCTCTATGAACCGCTGGAAGACAGGCTTGCTCGGGCTGTGAGATGGGAGGACAAGGGCTGGGATTTTGAAAACCGTCGCAAGACGCCTTGGCTCCGTCAGGATCTGGCTGCCCTGGGGCTGAACCCCCGTGAGATCAGCGCCCTTCCGCGGTGTGCAGATATCCCGGGAATACCTGGCGAAGCGGAGGCCGTCGGCTGTCTCTATGTTCTGGAGGGCTCCACTCTTGGAGGCCAGGTCATCACGCGCCTGCTGGGCCGTCATCTGGAGATTCCACCAGAGCACGGAGGGCAGTTCTTTTCCGGCTACGGTCCCCAGACCGGGCCTAACTGGAAGAAGTTTGGCGAGTGGGCTGAAGCCTGGGCCTCCCGTCATCCAGAGCAGGAAAGTGCCGCCATCCGTTGTGCGCAGCAGACTTTTGACTCGTTTTCCCGCTGGTTTCAATAGATCATCCTTACCTTCATGTCTGAGAACGTTGATCTAAACAATTGCGACCGTGAGCCCATCCACATCCCCGGCTCCATCCAGCCGCATGCCGTGGTTCTGGTGCTGGAGGACCCCTCTCTGCGGGTGCTCCAGGCCAGTGCCAATGCAGTGGAACGGCTGGGCCTGCCCATGGAGGAGCTGCTGAAGTCCGCACTGGCAGATCTCGTCTCTTCGCGGGACATGTCCTATCTGGCCAAACACATTTTGCCGAAGCAGATCGAGGCCTCCCCTCACTATCTGCCGCCACTCCAGGCAGGGCCTGCTGAAAACGTGTTTGAGGCGGTTATCCACAGGCATCAGGGTGTTCTCATCCTGGAAATGGAAATCTGGCCGGATCACGCCTCGATGGTGCAGGAAGAGGTGTATGTGTCCTTGAAGCACACGCTCAACCAGTTGCAGGGCACCACGTCGGTGGTGGATTTTTGCCAGCAGGCAGCAGAGCATGTACGGCAGTTCACCGGTTTCGACCGCATCATGGTTTACCGGTTTGCGGATGATGCCTCGGGCCATGTGATCGCGGAGGCCAAGCGCGAAGACCTGGAGTCCTACCTCGGTCTTCATTACCCGGCTTCGGACATTCCCAAGCAGGCCCGGACTCTGTTTGTGAAATCCCAGCTCCGTCTGAATCCGGATGTGCGTTACCATCCGGTGGCGCTGGTGCCGCAGATGCGACCCGATACAGGCACCCCCCTGGACATGAGCTATTGCGTAAGCCGGTCCATGTCGCCCATCCATGCGGAGTATCTGCAAAACATGGGCGTGGCCGCCTCCATGTCCATTTCCATTGTCATCGGAGAGGAGTTGTGGGGCCTCTTTGCCTGCCACCACTACTCCCCGCGTTACGTGGCCCACACCACGCGCATGGCCTGCGAGTTTCTTGCGCATATGCTTTCCCTCCAGGTGAGCAGCAAGGAGAGCGAAGAGCAGCATGAATACAAGCTGGCCCTGAATCACGAGCACCGGGCTCTGGCGGATGCTTTGTCCATGCATTCAGAGTTCCAGGCGGTATTGATGGAAAGTCCTGGTCAGACCTTTGCAGGCATCGAGGCCGAAGGGGCCGCTCTTATCCTTAACAACACGGTGTACCGGCGTGGCAAATCTCCGGACGAGGCTTCGATACAGTCCCTCGCCCACCTGCTTGCGGAGTCTGTGGAGGCCTCTGTCTGGTCCACGGATCATCTGTCGCGTCACTTTCCAGCCTGGGCAGATGTGGCACCTGTGGCCAGCGGCGTTCTGGCGGCCCGCCTTTCCCGCCAGACACATGCCTATCTTTTCTGGTTCAGGCCGGAGGAAACGCAGACCATGAAGTGGGCCGGCGACCCGACCAAGCCCGTTGAAACCGGACCTCATGGCGACCGCCTGACGCCGCGCAAGTCCTTTGATCTCTGGCAGCAGGAAGTCAAAGGCACCTCCCGCCCCTGGCTGGCCTGCGAGATCGATGCGGCCCGTATGTTGCGCCAGACCATTTTGGAAACCGAGGTCCGGCGCGCGGAACAGCTGGTGCGCCTGAATGCCGAGCTTGATGAGCGGAACCGCCAGCTCGACTCCTTTGCGTATGTGGCTTCGCACGACCTTAAAGAGCCGCTGCGTGGCATCAGCAACTACTCCAACTTCCTGCTGGAGGACTGTGCGGACCAGCTGGATGACCAGGGGATCGCCTACCTGCGCACCATGATGCGGCTGACAGAGCGCATGGAGTCGTTGCTGGATTCCTTGTTATACTATTCGCGCCTGTCCAGGGGCGAGCTCCAGTCCCGCAAGGTGGACATGGGTGCCGTCCTGCAGGACGCGCTGGAGATGCTCATTGTCCGGGTGCAGGAAAGCGGCGCCAGCATCATCACCCCCCGTCCGTTGCCAGAAACCCACGGGGATGCCGACCGCCTGGGCGAAGTGATGGCCAACCTCATCAGCAATGCCATCAAGTACAACGACAAACCAAAGGCAGAGATCGAGGTCGGCTGGAGCGAGGGTGACGAAAACACGGCCCCGTTTTTCTATGTCAAAGACAACGGCATCGGCATTGCGCTGGAACACCGGCAGCTGGTGTTCCAGATTTTCAAACGCCTGCACGGGCGTGATGAATATGGCGGAGGCGTCGGTGCCGGTCTCACCATCGTAAGGAAAATCATTGAACGTCATGGCGGAAGAATCTGGCTTGAGTCCGAGCCGGGGCATGGCACCACTTTCTTCTTCACCCTTACCCCGGACCCAGATCTCCCATGAGCGACTCCACCCAGCCATCCTTCCTGATCGTGGAAGACAGCGACGAAGATTACGCTGCCCTGGAGCGCATTCTGAAGCGGGCGCGTCCCGCCATCCCCATCCGGCTCCAGCGCTGCATCAGCGCAGAGCAGGTGCTGACCATGCTCAATGCGCCCCTGCTGCCTGACAAACCGCTGCCGGAGGTGCCCGCCCTCATCGTTTTGGACCTCAACCTGCCGGGCCTCAACGGCAAGGAGGTCCTGCAGGCCGTGCGACAGCACCCGCGGATGAAAAGCACTCCGGTGGTGGTTTTCTCCACCTCCAGCAGCCCGCAGGACATCGAGTGGTGCTATGAGCACGGCGCGAATTCCTACCATGTGAAGCAGACGGACTATACGGCTTTCAAACGGGCGGTGGAACTGCTTGTGGACTACTGGCTGGAAGCTGTACGCCTGCCCAACCCGGCAAAGACCGGAACCATTTTCGACAAACCGGACGAGGTGGTGCCTGCCCGCTGAGTCCTGCCTGATGCCTTGCTGCCATGTCGCCCGTCGCGCCACTTCATGTCCTGATTGTGGATGATTCCCTCACGGATTGCGTCACCTACCGGCGCTATCTGACGAGAGGGGTGCAAAATCCCTGCCACATCAGTGAGGTGGCGACAGCCGCGCAGGCGATG
>DASWXG010000465.1:0-2415 GCA_036405615.1 Prosthecobacter sp.
AGGTTTTGCCCAGCCGCTGAACGAACTGGATCTGCAAAGCCTCTGGTTCTCCGGCGCCTTCGGCAACCGCTTCACCAGTGAAGAGGGGCACCCGGTGGAAATCGTGGATTTTGGCATCTGGAACTCCGCTTCCGGCCCGGATTTCACAGGCTGCACGATCAAAACCGGCGGGCAGACCCTTCGTGGCGACATTGAGCTGGATCCCGACGCACGCGACTGGGAACGGCATTCGCATGGTGCCAATGCCGACTATGAAAAGGTGGTCCTGCACCTGTATTTGCAGGCCCCTGAAGAACGCTTCTACACACGGACTCGTGACCACCGGCAGGTGCTGCAAGTGCGTCTCGACGCCGCCCTGCTGCCGGACAATGCCCGGCCTAACCACGGCCTCGCTGCAGCAAGGCTCGGGCGCTGCCACACGCCTTTGAGCGGCATGGAGGCAGACAAGGTCCAGTCCATCCTCGAAGCCGCCGCCCAATACCGGCTGGAATGCAAAAGCCAGCGCCTTCACCGCTGTGTCGAAGCCCAGGGACGCGAGCAGGCCATCTTCCAGGCCCTGGCCCAGACCTTGGGCTACCGGAACAACCAGCAGCCGTTCAACATCCTTGCGCAGCGGCTGCCAGTGAAAAAACTTCAGAAGCTGCCCGGCCCCGTCCAGGAGGCTCTGCTGTTTGGCGTCAGCGGTTTTCTGGAAAGCGTGCGTTATGAAGACACTCTGCCCGAGACCCGCGCCTACCTGCGCAGCGTCTGGTCCGACTGGTGGAAACTGAGAGATGAAGCCCAGCGCTGGCGGCAACCACAACAAACCTTGAAATGGAAGCTGGCAGGGGTACGCCCCGGCAACCACCCGCAACGCAGGCTGGGTGCGCTGGCCTCCCTGATGAAACAGTGGGCAAAAGTCTCTGGACCGCTCATGGAGGCCGGCCGGTGGTCCCAGGAGTCCTGGCGTGAAACCCTGCTCTCCCTGAACCACGATTTCTGGTCCACTCACTACACTTTGTTAGCCGAAGGCACGGAGAAACCCGTCGCGCTGATCGGTGAAACCCGCGTGCAGGAAATGCTGGCCAATGTGGCCTATCCCCTCCTCATGCCCGAGCGCACCCGGCTGTGGGCCGAATACCTGGAACTCCCGGCCCTGCTGGATAACCAAAAGGTGAGGCGTGCCGTATTGCGCCTGTTTGGCGAAAGCCCCCAGGCCGCCCAATACCAGAAGAAGCTGCATCACCACCAGGGCCTGCTGCAGATTTACGAGGACTTCTGCCTGGAGGACGATTCCGCCTGTGCCGCGTGTCCGTTTCCGGAGCGGCTCAGAGACTGGTCCTAAACGGTGGCGACACCTCAGGTCTTCAGGCCACCGGGCAGCTCAGCCAGACCGTGGTCGTGTTGTTTTCGGAGGCAATGCCCACTTGCAGGCCCATCTGATGAGCCAGCATGGAAACGATGGTCAGGCCCAGCCCCAGATGGTTGCTGTTCTTGGTACCATGGAAGGCACGGAAAACCTCAGGCAGCTTGTCCGGCGCGATCTGGGAACCGGTGTTGCTGATGAGGATGTCCACCCGGCGTTGTTCGGCAGGAGTAATCACTCCAGGTCCGGCGATTTTCAGCATGGCCCTTCCCCCGGTTTTGCCAGCCGCTTCGGCAGCATTTCTCAGGAGCTCCACCATGATGTCTTTAAACTTGCTGGGGTCCACCTGCACGGGCGGCAGGCCCTGCTGGACATCAGCTTCCAGCTGCACGCCATTTTTGTTAAACGGCTCCAGAAGAGCGCCTTCCACCACGGTGAGATACTCGTTCAGGCTCAGCGGCTGAAGGGTCAGTTTTGCACATCCACCGGCAGAGCGGATGCGCTCGCTGAGCGCGGACACGCCCATGGAGGCTTCGCGGATGTGCTGCATGTTTTCCGCTACTCCAGGATCCAGATCGTCCGTCATCAGGATCAGGCTGCTGAAACCCTGGATGACAGCCAGCAGGTTGTTCAGCTTGTGCGTCAGCCCACGCAGCAGTTCCTGATGAAATCCGTCACTGTGCTCATGACCAAGCTGGAGATGGGTAGGGAAGACAAATTGCATGGGGGAGGCGAGGTGGCGCAGTTATGCAGCTTTGGCAAGACGGGAGCAAACGCATTTTCGTCGCAGCTCAGGATCAATCCATTTCGCGACGACGCTCCATCATAGCTTTACGAAAAATAACGGGAACACAAAAACTTGGCTCGGAAACATTCCCCAACCTGAAAGGACTTTCAAAAGTTTGCCCCTGATTTTATACTTTCCATAAGAAATCCTGGGTGGCTTCTGGAATTTTTTTGCCAATAACCCCGGTTGGATTTAAATTTTCCTGCTCTTTTTAAAAATTCCGCTGCTTGCCAGCCATGTCCCTCCCCCCGCTCGAGAATCTCAGAACTTTGAGGATCGCCCG
>DASWXG010000466.1:0-5359 GCA_036405615.1 Prosthecobacter sp.
ATAAAGTGGCGTAGGCCCATAAATCATCGAAGCCAGCCTTTTCTATAGACTGCGTCACATTAGTGGAATTTACTATAATTTCCATTGTAATATTGCTATTTGCATTTTCGTTTCACATCGAAATCGCCATTTTATTGCATTTCGCAATTAATTGGAGTGCGATTTTCAATATCGCTCTTTCATGAAAAAAGGCTCCGATTACTCCCTTTGGCCGCACTGCTGATGTCATTTAGCAGTCTCCAAGCACAAACTTACACGACCCTCGTCACTGAGGATTTCACTTCCGGCACCCTTCCAGCCAGCCTGGAACAGGCGGGGGCAGCAGTTTCCTTCACGGGCAACAATGCAGACTTCACCGGCTTCACCGAGACGGACCGCACTTACCTCCGGACAAAACTCACCACCGGAGACTTTTACAGCACGAGTATCGTGGCTGAGGTCACGCTGATCCACAACCAGGAGACCATCGCCTTTTTTGGGATCGGCGTGGGCCAGGCAGACCCGGGCATGACGTATGAACCGGCGCTCCCCAGCATCAACACCCGCGCCCATGCAGAAGGTCTGGCCGGCAATGCCACGAATGCCACGGACAACAGCATCTTAACCCCCCATCTCCCTGGGCAGCGGCACTCACCGTATTCGTCTCATTTGGGACGCCTCCACCCAGATGGCCACCTACCAGTTCGACCAGAACTACAACGGAGTCACATTCACCATAGATGGCAGTGCCACGGTGGATGGCTCGGACAACGGCTTTACCACCAGCAATGCCCGTATCTTCTTCGGCGGCAACGGTGTGGTGTTTGATGACTTCCTGATCCAGGTGCTGAACAATCCGGAGATCGCCCCCTCCGGCAACAGCACCCCCATCACCAATGGAGATGCCACGCCCACCACCACCGACCACACGGATTTTGGTGCCGTCTCCATCGCAATCCCTGGTCTGGCTGGCTGAACGCCAACAATCGCGGGGCATGGAAAGCCTGGCTGGATGTCAACGGCGACGGGGCCAGCGCCGCTCCGGCTGATGAGCATGCCATCTACACCGACCTCTCCGGTGCCATGCAGCTGGCCGTCCGCCAGAACGCCGTCGCCCCCGGAACAGCCGGTGCTGTCTTCGCCTCCTTTGACAATCCGGCCCTCGGCGGCAACAACCAGTTTGCCATCGTCGGCAACCTGAGCGGTGGAGACACCACCCCCGCAAACAACCAGGGACTGTGGAAATGCGCCCCCAATGGTGGCGCACTGAGCCTGGTGCTGCGCAAAGGTGAAACCGTTGCGACAAGCGAAGGCAGCAAAGTCATCTCCAAGATCGACATTCCCGGTTCCAACGGCACCGACCGCCGCTGGGAGCAACCCATCATGGACGATGCGGGCAACATCATTGTGCAGGTGACCTTCACCGACGGCTCCACCAGCCAGATCGTCGTGCTGTAATCCCTGAGAAAAAACCGTGCAAAGGCCGGCTGGGGTTCAAACCCAGCCGGCTTTTTTGCGTCTTCGTGAATGCGTCAGCGCGTGTTCTTCGTTCTCGCCTGGCGGACAGACACATTCACGTGACCTCCCCTTGAGGTGATCAAACACACTTCCGGTTATGTCCCGCCTTGGCTCTTTTATTGAGGATTGCCCTATAAACTGGCACCTGTTCATTGGGGGCATCTCACCGATGCGAAGCCCTGCCTTAAGTCGCAGAGCGACGGGCGTGTCGTAGGCCGGCCTTTCAAGGCCGGCACTCTCCCGAGTCCCGCCCATTTCTAAGCGCAGAGTCGCAGCGCGACGACCGAACAGGCCGATTCGACCTTGATCTGCGCCTGAGAGAATGGCGGGCGGTTCGGCCGTAGCGCTGAGACTTGAAGTCTTGAAGTCCGATGAATCATGAAGGCTGGCGGGGAGGGATTCTTGATATCCGTCTATTGTACAATCATCAGCTAGGGAACCTCGGGCTCCTGAGGGTCCACAGCATCTCCCGGCAAAGGTGCCAGAGGTCCTGCCAGCACCTGTTTGTTCGCAAAGGTCAGCACCAGCGCCACCGTGTTCCCGGCCAGAGGGCTGCCGAATCCACGGTTCCCCGCGCCGGTAGGGTCGGCAGGAAGGGTGAAGTCAATCGTCGTCAGGGCAGCCGTGCTGCTGCCCAGCCCCTGGAAGCTGCCGCGCCGCAAACGCAGGCGGGGCTTGTCGAGTTCGAACGAGTTATTGGGAAAGGAGAGCGCCGCCCTGCCCGTCCACAAAGCCTGGCTGCTGGCGGCGTCACTGTCGGAGAGGGTGGTGATGATGGCATAGTGGCCAGTCCTGCGGTCCACCTCCACCTTCTGGATAAGACCGATCCTGGCCCCGCCGCAATCCGGGGCGATGTCACCTTCCCTCATCAGCACACGGGTCGGAAAACCGGCACTTAAGTTAGTGAGCAAGACCACATCATTGGCAGCGGTGACCCCGGGGCCGCTAACCTTCGCCAGCACAAAGTCCCCCTGGTCGGTGCTCCAGTATTTCAAGAAGGCCGCATACACAATCCCCTCCGGCATGCCAGCCACCTGCTTGCCTTTCTGGGCGAAGAAGTTGATCAGGTTGATCCCGGTCCTGAACAGAGCTTCGTTTTCCTTGGCGGATACGCCGGAGAGACTGGCACGAAAAATGAAGCCGTTCGAAGGGCTCATGGCTTCCCCCAGGAAAGCATTGAAGGTGCCGCCAGTGCCGGGTGCATTGCCCCCCTTCCTGGCCAGCATGGAGGCCGTGTTGCTGCCGTTCAACTGGACAAGGCCTGCATTGTCAGCCTGGGTTACGGCCGTGGTTCCGCTCACCAGAGAGACAGGCACCAGCACATGGGTTCCGCCCATGGCAATGCGCGGCCCCACCTGGCCATAGTTGACGCCAGCAACAGGACTGGCCTCACCCTCAACAATGGCCCCGACAGGCGTGTCTGATTGAAGGGAAAACACCAGAGCGGCACTGTCACCGGCAGTCGTGACAGTCTTTGCCAAAGTGGAACGCAGGCCCACCACCATGGCGGCGCGCAACTGCGAACCGCTGCCCACCAACGGGCCCAGGCTGCCGATGGCCTGGCCCGTCAACCCGCCCCCCAAAGGGGCCGTGCCTTCCGAAACCATGAAGGTGCTCTGGCTGCCATTATCCACTACCCAGACCTCGTCGTTTTCGGTCTTGATCCCGGATCCTTTCACCTTGGCATAGTAGCTGACACCTCCGACGAAGGAGTTCACCGGACTGGTGATGGCAGCTATTTTTGGCGCATTGGCCTGTGTGTTGACGGGGTCCGCCAGCCGCAAGGAAAGATCCAGGCCGCCACCGCCAATGCGGCTCCACACACCAGCGGTGCGACCGCCGGAACTGCCCGGCCCGCTCACGCTCGCCTGCAGCAGCACCTGGGGCACGCTGTCTGCGGTGATGTGATAAGAACTGAAACCGGCAAACACCGCTTCCGGTGCCCCCGGTGCCGGATCTCCCTTCTGGGCCAGTGTGCTCACCCCCACCGGCCCTGACACCGGCTTGAAGACATACACCGCCCCGGCATCTGCGCCCGCATCATTGTCCCCCGGGCTGCCAATGACCACATGGTTGGCCGCCATGGCCACGCCGCTGCCATAGCGCGCATCACCTGGCATATCGGCTGCATTCAGTCCGCGCAATGGCGCACCCGTGGTGAGGTCAAACAGGGTCACCGTTCCCGCAGCCTGACCGCGCAGTACCCCATTGGCAGAAGCCACGGCAGCCAGGTTTCCCTGGAGAGCCACGGCACTGCCCATTTGCTCTGCCGGGAAAGCTTGCACCGGGTTCAGCCGGATGAAGGACAGAGTCGAGACATCCACCAGATAAGCATTGCCCGCATCCGTCTGTGCGCCGCGGTCTGCCCGGGGTGCCCCCACAAGGAGATTGTTTCCATGCAAGGCGACTGAGGTACCAAAGGCATCTCCCGCAGCCACTTCGGAAACCGAAACGCGGGGAAGATTCTGGCCGGAAGACGCATCCAAAAGCTGCACCACCCCCGCGCCGACTTTGCCGTTGGCACTGGCGTTGGGCGCACCGACGGCCGCGAGGTTACCGCTCAAATCCACACTGGTGCCAAAAGCCGCCCCCGCATGGCTGGTGCCAAAATTACCCTGTAGCCTGACCTTGGCCAGCAACAGACCGGTCAGCGCATCCATGCTGTAGACACTGCCCGCATCCACACCGCCGGCGCCGGTGTCATCGCCCGGAGATCCGATGAGCACCGTGCTGCCTTCCACGGCCACACTGAAACCGAAACGGTCCGGCTCGCCCTGTTCCACCGGACTGGCAGTACCCACCAGTTTCCGCAGAGGCTTCCCGGTTTTGAGATCAAAGACATAAACGGCACTGCGTCCGGCATCAGCCTTCACCGCCCCCACCACAGCCAGGTTTCCGCTGACAGCCACCGCAGTGCCAAAGGCATCCCCTGCAGCACCATCGTCCGCCAGCAGCTTGCGCAAACGCTTGCCGGTTTTGGCATCATGCACATACACCGCCCCGGCGTCCACCGCCTTGCTGTCATCATCAGGAGTGCCGACCAAAATGAACTTCTCCGTGGTCGCCACCGCTTTGCCAAAAGCAGGTTTGCCGCCTGCGGCAGGAGGCAGCGGAAACAGCTTTTGCAGGTTTGGTTCCAGGGCCTTGAGCTGCGTGCTGGACAGGCTCAGCAACAACACCGAGCAAAAGAGAAATCGGTTTTTCATAAAAGGAGATGGGAAGAGGTCAAAGCAGGACGGGTGCCTCGTCACCTGCGATCCTTGCTCATTCCCCAGATGCACGCGGAGAGCGGAACTTGCGAAAAAAGATCTCAGCCCTCGGAACAGTTCATCTCCCTGCCATCTCATTACCTGTTACTCATGAGGCCTGGATGGCCTCACTCCAGTTGCTCCGCCGCACGCCCCAAGGAGGGACGGCATCCTGCCGTCACGTTCCCCGTTACTCATAAGGCCAAGATGGCCTCGCGCGTTGGCTGAACACAAAAAAGCCGGAGGACTTGCATCCTCCGGCCTTTTGGAAAGGTTCCTGTCAGAACCGTCGAAACTTACTTCGACTCGACAGCGGCGGTTTCCACCGGTTTGCCACCTTCTTTGAAGCAATAGAGGTGGGTATGGGTGGCGACATAGAGGCAGCCATTGGCAGCCACCAGACCGCTGAGCAGCGGAGCCGGGAACTCGATGGTGGACAGCTCTTTCAGCTCCTTGCCTTCGGCCAGGATGAAAAGCTCGCCTTCTTCGTTGCCGATGTACACCTTGCCATCTGCCACCAGCGGGCTGGCCCAGATGTGGCCCTTGGTGTCGAACTTCCAGTATTCCTTGCCGGTCTTGGCATCCAGGCAGAACAGGCGGCCGGTGTAGTCGGC
>DASWXG010000467.1:0-3175 GCA_036405615.1 Prosthecobacter sp.
CCGGCATAGTCGGTGGGAGACCAGCTGGTGGAAAGCACCAGGTCATAATGACGGTCAAACCATTCAAACTCACTGTCGCTCAGCTGTGTCAGCAACCGCGCCCAGTTGTATTCAAAGGTCATCAGCAGGATGCCCTTTTCACCTTCAGGTCCTGGTGCCTTGAGTAGAATGCTGCGGGTGAGTCCGGGTGCGCTGTCGATGAGCTTCCGGTATCGTGGGTTGCTCTTCAGGACCTCCAGCCACGGTGTGGCATCATCCAGCCCTGGGTATTGCAGAAGCGTGTCGCGGACATGGGCGCTGAACGGCGGGAAGGCGGAGAACTCCAGCGCGCTGGCCAGTTTCTGCGCGCGTTTGGCAGCGCTCCCGGCAAAGTGAGCCTTGCTCCAGGAAAGCACCCCGGCGGCCGTTCGCATCGCGGGCGAATGGCGGAATGCGTCGAGAAGGACAAGCTTGCGCAACATGAGCAGGCGGAGAGCGAATCGCGGAGGTCGCGTCTTACTGCGGCTTGGTTCCCTGGAAATTCCAGCCCTGGGTGTTCAGAGGCTCCGGATCAAAGCGGTCCATCCAGATCAGGATGATCTTGGTGACGAAGCCGAACATGATTCGTGAAACGACAGAAAGCGGCACCTTTAGCAGCCCCGGAAGGGAGGTGCGTTCCAGTTCGCGGACAAACCAGTTTAGCTGGTAGGCGAGCATGATGTAGTAACCGCCCTGGGCTTCTTCCTTGGTGACTTTGAGACCTGCATTTTCAAACAGCAGGCGCAGGCCGAGGTTGGTGAAATTGAAAAAGTTCCAGGGCAGGTTGTGCAACGGAGACGACTGAGGCGTTGTGAGAAAAAGATGGCCGCCGGGTTTCAAAACGCGCGCCATCTCCTGCACCACCTTTTGCGGGTCTTTGACATGCTCCAGCACCTGGGTGCTGAGCACGATGTCGTAGCTGCCGTCTTCAAAGGGCAAGTCGGAGACATCGGCCACAAAGTCCACACCCGGGCCTTCGCAAAAATCGCAGGTGTGCAGAGTGGCTCCGGTGGCCTGGAGTTCCTTGCGGAGATGCTGCTCGTGCTCACGGCCGGAGCCTGCGTCCAGCACCTTCATCCCTGGTTTCATGAGGGGCATGGCCTGCTCGCGAACAAAGCGCAGGATAGGGTAGCGCTCGATCTGAAGACGCTCGTGAAACTTCGGTGGCAAAAAGATGCTTCCCAGGGATGACATGGGGAATCTTTAGGGCAGTGTTTGGGCCAGTACTCAACCGCTATTTTAGCATCTTGCACGATGACACACCTTTCCTCTTCCGCGGACCGTGATATTCAACTGCGTGTCCGCGCAGTGACAGACAAGGTGGGATGGTCTGGTTTGCAGCGTCAGTGGGAGGAAATTCTCCAGAACAGTGATGTAGATGGTGTCTTCCTCTCCTGGCCTTGGATGGACACCTGGATGGAGATCTACGGAGACGGTGGTGAATGGCTCATCCTCGTGGCGGAAAATGCGGAAGGACGTGTCCTCGGAATTGCTCCGCTGATGATCGAAACCCGCCGCGGGGTGAGATACCTGCTGCTGCTGGGCCAAAAGGCGGACACTGCTTCTGAGTATCTGGGCTGGATCTTGCGCCGTGGCCATGAAGGTGAAGCGGGGGCGGCCTTGGCCCGCTTTCTGGAAAAGCAGGCAGGGAAACGCTGGGATGTGCTGGGCTTTGACTATGTGCTGGAGGATTCCGCAACGCTGGCGGTGCTGAAGAAGTGGCTGGGTACCGGCAGCCTGGAGATCACTCCGCAGACAGCCGCGCCGTTTTTGAGTCTCCCCGCCTCTTGGGATGAGTTTTTGGCGAGCCGGAGAGCCAAGTTTCGCCAGCGCTGGAACCGGTTTCACCGGGAGCACAAGGTGGCTGTCAAAATCGCCGGACGTGACATGTCTGTGAAGGATGGGCTGGAGATTTTGCAGGGGCTGAACAAGGTCCGCTGGGGGGATGCCCGGCAGAGTTTTTTGTCGGACCGTTACCGTCGTTTTCATGAAAAAGCCGCGCAGCGCCTTCAGGAGGCAGGCCATCTTTTGCTGATCTTTTTGGAGGCTGACGGGCAGATCATTGCCGGGCGTTATGACTTTGTTTACGGGGGCAAAGGTTGGAGTTTCCAGGGGGGCTGGCTGCCAGAGTGGGAACGGCAGAGCGCCGGCAAATTGATCCTCACGGCCATCATGCAATGGTGCTGCGAGAATGGCGTGCGCGAGTACGACTTCCTGGGAGGTGCCGCCTCCTACAAGGACGACTGGTCTGAAGGTGAGCGGAAACTGGTGCGGGTGCAGGCCGAGAACCCGGCATCCACGCGCGTGGTGCTGCATCGTCTGCAGGAAAAGGCACGAAAGATCAAACAGCGCCTGGGGCTGTAGGCCACGGAAAGGCTGCTGCCAGTTTACCTGGCTTTCGCTTTTGCTGCGCGCCGTTTGCGCATGTGATGCAGCATGGGCAGGAAGCCGCAGGCAGTGAGTTCAAACTGGGCCAGCGAAAGGCCATTGGTCACTCCCAGACGGTCGAGCGAAAACGAGGGGCAGGGGAGGGTGTTCACGTCCCCCAGGGCGAGCACGGTGGTGCCATAACCTTCCTCTTTGAGAATATTTTCCGAGTTTGGGCTGGAGTCGCCATCCCCTCCGTTGGGGTAACAAAAATGGATGCAGGGGCGGCCGGTTCTTTCCTCAATGATCGCCTTGGATTTCCGCACTTCGTGCCGGACAGTTTCGTCCTGGCATCGGCCCATGATTTTGTGAGTGTGGGTATGCGCGCCAAAACTGATCAGGCCGGAGTTTTGCATCTCCTGGATTTCACTCCACAACAGCGGTGTGTAGATCGGGGCTACATCCGGCTTGTTCAGATCCAGTGGCTGGCCGCCCATCTGGCTTTCCAGCTCGGACACGGCGGCTTCAATGCCCTCCTGGGGAAGTTTTTTCAGATGTCTCTTGGTTTCGATGAGGTCCTTCACCGTTTTGCCCGCCTGTCCCAGAGCATGGTCCACACGGTCGACCCAGATGGGCTTGCGCTCGTCCACATACTCGGTGGCAAGATAGATGGTGGCCGGAATCTGCCACTTTTTCAGGAGGGGATAAGCAAGGGTGTAGTTGGAGCGAAAACCGTCATCAAAGGTCAGCACCATGGCATTCGGCGGAAGCGGAATGTTCTGGGTGAGGC
>DASWXG010000468.1:0-3017 GCA_036405615.1 Prosthecobacter sp.
CACCGAGCAACGATGTGGACATCTTCGCCAACTGCCTGTCCTTCATCGCCATCGTCGAGGAAGGCAAACTGGTCGGTTACAACGTCGCCGTCGGTGGCGGCATGGGCTCCACTCACGGCAACGAAGCCACCTACCCCCGCATCGCCGATGTCATCGGTTATTGCACGAAGGAGCAGGTGGTGGATGTGGCCGAGAAGGTGGTCATGGTACAGCGCGACTTCGGTGACCGTACCGACCGCAAGCATTCCCGCTTCAAGTACACCGTGGATGATCGCGGCCCCGAGTGGATCCTGGCCAAGCTGAACGAATACCTCGGCTACAACCTGGAACCTGTACGCCCTTATGTCTTTGAAGACAACGGCGACCGCTTCGGCTGGGTGGAAGATGAAACCGGCGACTCCCACTACACCCTGTTTGTGGAAGGCGGCCGTGTGCTCGACACCGAAAGCTACCCGATGCGCACCGGTTTGCGTGAGATCGCCAAGATCCACGAAGGTGACTTCCGTCTGACGGCCAACCAGAACCTCATGATCGCCAAGGTCAGCCCTGCAAAGCGTCCGGAGATCGAGGCCCTGCTGGAGAAGTATGGCATGGCGAAGAGCCACGAACGCAGCGCCCTGCGTCTGTCCTCCATCGCCTGCGTGGCCCTGCCCACCTGCGCCCTGGCCCTGGCTGAGGCGGAACGTTTCTTGCCTGACATCGTCGGCCAGCTTGAGACAAAGCTGGAAGAAGTCGGCCTGCGTCACGATGCCATCACCATCCGCATGACCGGTTGCCCGAACGGTTGCGGCCGTCCGTTTATCTCCGAAATCGGCTTCGTCGGTTTTGGTCCAAACCGCTACAATGTCTACCTCGGTGGCGGTCACGCTGGCGAGCGCCTCAGCAAGCTCTTCCGCAAGGACGTGCCTGCTTCTGAGATCAAGGGCCTCTTGGACCCGATCCTGGAGCGCTATGCCAAGGAGCGAAACGACGGCGAGCACTTCGGTGACTACGTCATCCGCGCCGGGTATGTGGAGAAGACCGTCCAAGGCGGTGATTTCCACAAGAACATCAAACCGGAAGCCCTCGGATTACAGGCCTGAGCCTGATCTCCAAATCAGCTGCCGGAAAGTTTGGGCGGGACCTGTTCGCAGGTCCCGCTCTTTTTTGGTAACCGGTTGTGTGACGGCATCTTCGGGGAACCCGCAGTTTCCACACTGGCCGGAAAATGCGGATTGTGATAGGGTCCGCTTTCTGCTCCCCTTTTGTTTGTCCCCCCCATGCCAGAAACAGCGCCGTCAGTATTCCCTTCAGTCCAAGAACTGGCCGCACGGCTGCCTCAGTATGAAGTGGTGGAAATGCTCAGCCTGGGAGAGGGAAGCGCAGTCTATGCTGCCCGCCAGCCGGCGTTGAACAGGCAGGTCGAACTGACGGTGATGCGGGAGCCAGAAGCGGAGATTGCCACCCGGCTCCTGGAGCGGCTTCGCCTTCGGGCGCGTCTGGTTCATCCCCTCGTGGCGGCGGTCTATGATTTTGGCCACACCGCAGAGGGTCTGCTCTATTGGGTGTCCGAGCATGTGGAAGGACACACCGTTCTGGAATGGATTGAGGCAGGGAATCTCAAAACCAAAACAGCCTTTTCTGCCGCGCTGCAGCTCTGCGAAGCCTTGCAGATTGTCCACGATCTGCCGTGTGCTCACGGTGCCCTGGCTCCGCATACCGTCTGGTTGACAGCCGATGGCAAGGTCAAGCTGACGGGGATCGGCATGACCGTTACGGACACCGGAGAACTGTCCTGGCTGGCCCCCTTTCACGGCAGCCGGGAGCAGGATCTCTATGCCCTTGGTTACACTCTGCACTGGATGTTTGCCAAGTCGGCCCCGGGTGAAGATGGCAGGCTGGCGCGAGACCTTCCCCCGGCCTTTGCCACCGTGCTCAGACGTTGTTTGAATGCCGAGACAGGACGCCCTTTTCACAGCCCGGCGGAGGTCGGTGCCACTTTGAAAGAGGCCTTGCTGCAGGAGCAGGCCCGGGCGGAGGGGACCGCCAGGTCCCGCATGGTGGTGGCCCCGGCAGGGCAGGGCGGCAGCTTGCCTGTCACCTCACAGCCCCCCTCTTCGAGTGCGACGTCTGCTGCCCGGCCTGCGCCAACGCCCCGCTCACCTGCATCAGGATCAGGCGTCCCTCTGCCCCCCAGGCCGCAGCCGGTGGTGCGGCATTATCAGCCCACTTTTTTCCAGCGTCTGGACGCCTTTGTCTGGAAGGCGTTCAGCACAGGGCTGCACATTGCCATCTCTCTCGCCAGTGTTGCCGCCATCTTCCTGCTGGTCCTGTTCAAAGACAGGATTGTGTTTGAAGACAACTCCTCCGTGGTTCCGAAGATGACGCAGGAGGAAATCGAAAAGGCGGCTGCCGTGCAGGACCGTCTTCCGGGGGGAATTCTGGGCGGTCTGTCACCTGTACCAGAGCTTCCTGTTGCTCCAACACCGGAGCAGCCTGTGGTCATGCCGCTTGCGGAAAAGCCGGTGGATCCTCTGGCGGATCTCCGCGCCCAGTACACGGCGGCTGTCCAGGCCGCCGCCAACCGGGCATTGGAAAAGGTCAGCCTGGATGAGCTGCCTTACCTCCAGCGCGAACTGACGTTGCTTCAAAGCGGGGGAGACGTGCCTGCGGATGATGAGCCTGAACTCCCCGCCGTTTTGAAGGCGTTGCGTCAGCGGTATCGCGAGGCTTTGGCGGGACGTATTTCCCAAGGCTCGTAAGATGTTGGCCGTTGGTTTGTTTTTTCCCTGTCACACGGCCTCAGATGATGCACACTTTTCCCATGCGCTTTGTCCTGGCCTCCAGTTTTTTGATTTTTGCTGGCTTTGGCCTGCAGGCCGCCAGCCCGGCAGGCGGAACTGGAGCCCCGCCCCCGCCGCCCAAACCTGCCCCTGGGATTCCGCCCGGTCCTGGCGCTGTCCCGGCCAAGCCTGACCAGCCCGCCAAAGCCCCGGCGGCTGAAAAACCCAAACCTCCGTCGCCAAAGCCGCCTCCCA
>DASWXG010000469.1:0-5067 GCA_036405615.1 Prosthecobacter sp.
CTGCGTGATCTCGGCATCATCTCCGGTTGCCAGCGTGTCGAACACTATGAAATGGCCGGTTACGGGAATGCCCGCACCTTTGCCGAACAGCTTGGCCATTCGGATGACTTTGCCTTGCTGACCGAAACCCTTGAGGAAGAAAGCTCCGCTGACGACGAACTGACTAGCGTGGCTTCCATCCTCCTGAGCCAGTGCGAGGCCGACGCCTCGGACGATGACGAAGAAGGCTCTTCAGCACCGTCCCGGAGGAAGGGGGCCCAGGCGTCCCGTTGAGAGGCTGCCTGTCGTTCCCTGACTCAGTCATAAGAGCCAGTCCGCGCATCCTCAAGAGGCGGGCTGGCTCTTCCTTTTTAAGCCACTCTGGAGGCTGCGGTGTTTCAGCGGACGTGTGCCACTTTGCCATCCAGCCCCATCTTCTTCCGTTTCCGGTACAGGGTGGCCTGGTCGATCCCTAAAATGACGGCAGCCTCTGCCAGGCTGGGGGCGGTATCCAGTGTCAGCTTGATGTAAGCCTCTTCGATCTGTTGAAGCGTCATCCCTGCGCAGCTGGTGAAATCAATGCCATCCGCCATCTTGGAGGGGTCTGAGTCCATGCTGCTGGAAAACCCGTTCGAAGACGGATGCCCGTTGCTGCCTTCGTTGGGGAAATCGTCTGCCTCCAAGTGGTCGGAGGTAGCCAGAATGACAGCGCGCTCGATGGCATTGCGCAATTCTCGCAAGTTGCCCGGCCATGTGTAAGAGGCAATGCGCCGCCTGGCTGCCTCGGAAAGGCCGTGAAGCTTCCTTCCCACCTGGGCGGCGAAGTGCTCGGTGTAGTAGTCGGCAAAACCCAGCAGATCATCCTGGCGATGGCGCAGCGGCGGCATTTCCACAGAGATCACATTGAGGCGGAAGAAAAGGTCTTCGCGAAAGGTCTTGTTCCGCACGCATTCCTTCAGGTCGCGGTTGGTTGCGGCGATGATTCGCACATCCGCCTTGCGGGTGACGGACTCTCCCACCCGCTCGTATTCGCGCTCCTGAAGCAGACGCAGCAGCTGCGGCTGAATTTCGAGCGGCAGTTCGCCAATCTCATCCAGGAAGAGGGTGCCTCCTTCGGCCTGCTTGATCTTGCCCCAGGTGTCTTTGATGGCTCCGGTAAAGGCTCCCTTCACATGGCCGAAGAGATCACTCTGCAGCAGCTCCTTGGAAAGCGAGGGGCAGCTGACCGTGACAAACGGTTTGTCTTTGAGGTGGCTGTTTTCGTGAATGGCCCGGGCCACGACACTCTTGCCGGTGCCGCTCTCGCCGAGAATGAGAATGGCGGCCGGCGCCTTGGCTGCACGCATGAGCACATCCATGACCGACTTCATGCCGGGCGTTTCGAAGTCGAAACGGGGTTCGGGGCCGCTTTGCTTGCGGACTTCCTTGACCTCTTTTTCCAGGCTTTCGATGCGCTGGCTCATCTGGCGGAAGCGCATGAGCCTCGCCAGCACGGCCCGGAATTCCTCCCGGGTGAAGGGCTTTTCCAGAAAGTCGAGAGCTCCGCGGCGCACGGCTTCCACAGCTGTTTTTACCGTGCCCTGGGCGGTGAACATCACCACAGGCACCTGGGGATGCTGTTTGACGAGCGTGTCCAGAAGATCGAGACCGTTCTCCGGACCCAGATTCAGGTCCAGAAGGATGGCGTCATACTTTTCCTCCTTGAGACGGGTGAGCGCCCCGGCGCTGTTGACCACGGGTTCGGCATAGTGCCCTTCATCATCAATGAGCATGCAGGTGGCATCCCGGATGCTCTTTTCATCATCGATCACAAGAAAGTCCATGAGAGGGAAAATTAGAGAAGTGTGTCTGCGGAGGCTCGCTGGGCGACCCGGCTTTTGGGCAGCCGCACGGTGAACGTGGCTCCCTGGCCAAAGGTGGAGTCCAGGAGCAGGTGGCCGTTCATCGCTTCGACCAGTTTTTTGACAATGCTGAGGCCCAGCCCGGTGCTGGGTTCACCGGCGGTGGGGCGGGCGGTGAGCCGCGCGTAACGGCGGAACATGTGAAGCTTGTCCTCATCCGTGAAGCCCGGGCCTTCATCGCGGATGCGGCATTCCACGCAGTCGCCCTTGATGGGAGCCACGGCCACGTGAATGGAGCGCCCCGAAGGAGAGAACTTGATGGCGTTGGAGAGAAGGTTGTCCAGCACCTGCTTCAGGGCGGTGGGATCCGCCTCCACGGTGCTGCCGCTGCCGGTGTCGTAGGCACAGACAAACTCAATTTCTTTGCGCTCGGCAGCCAGCTGATACTGGCGCACGGCCTGGTTGGCCGCCTGCCCGAGGTTCACCGGTTCGGCAGAGAACTGCATCGTGCGTTCGGTGAGGCTGTTGGCCAGGAACTCCTTCACAAACGCCAGCATCTGGGTGGTGTTGAGAAGAATGTTATCCACCAGGTGCTCGCATTTCTCATCGGTAGGGTGTCGCTGGAGACGGTCATGCAACAACTGCGCACTCATCTGCATCCCACCCAGGTGGTTTTTGAGGTCGTGGGTGAGGATGCCCAGCAGCTCGTCCTTGTCTTCGGCCAATGCCTTCAGTGAGTCCCGGGCAAGCTTTAACGCCAGGTGGGTGCGCACGCGGGTCAGGAGTTCCGCCCGGCTGAAAGGTTTGGTGACGTAGTCAACGCCGCCGCTTTCGAGAGCCTGGACAATCAGGTTTTTATCATCGGCGGCGGACAGGAAAATGATGGGGATGTCCGCCAGAACCGGATTCTCCTTGATGAGTTTGCAAGTCTCCACGCCATCCAGATCTGGCATGAGGACATCCAGCAAGATCAGATCCGGTACGGATTTTTGCAGCAGTTCCAGGGCTTGCTCTCCACTGCTGGCCTGGATCACTTCATAACCCATGGCCACCGTCAGCAGGTCGCTGACCAGTTTCACATTTTGGGGCTGGTCATCCACCACCATGATGGTGGAGCGGAGCGGGGCGGGTTCGTCTTTGGAAGCGGAGGGCATGGGAGAGGATCCGAAGGCTGAGAGTGGGCCGGTAAAACGGACATCGTCACGCGCCAGGGAGGCAGCGCATTGGTTGCATGGGCTGTGCCACTCGTGGGGCCGGACACTTGAGGCGATGGCGCCTACGTTCGAGCGGCAACGATGCCCTCAATATCGTCCGCGTATTCGCATCCTGCAATTCTG
The DNA here is from genome assembly GCA_036405615.1 of Prosthecobacter sp. Taxonomy (GTDB): domain Bacteria; phylum Verrucomicrobiota; class Verrucomicrobiia; order Verrucomicrobiales; family Verrucomicrobiaceae; genus Prosthecobacter. The sequence continues at coordinate 3,158 of DASWXG010000469.1, forward strand.
TTTTCGCAGAATGCAATGCTTGGTGAGAGAGGTTTTAGCTCCAAAGGTTCCGGTCAAGGGTCCGGTAGTTCACAGCCTCCAGAATACAGTCGGCATCAATTTTTTCGGCCGCTTTCAGGTCCGCCAGCGTCCGCGCAACCTTCAGGATACGGTCATGGGCGCGCGCGCTGAAATTCATCTGGCTCATGGCATGTTCCATCATGCAGCTGCACTCCGCATCCAGCTCACAGTGCTTTTTGATCAGCCGGGGCGTCATGGCGCTGTTGGTGTGCAGGCCCGTGATTCCGCGGAAACGCTCGGCCTGGATTGCGCGTGACTTTTCCACACGGTCGCGGATGCTCGCCGAAGATTCGCCTGCTTCAGCCTGGGACAAAGCTTTGTATTCCACCAGCGGCACTTCGACATGGAGATCAATGCGGTCCAGCAACGGGCCGCTGATACGCTGCCGGTACTTCTGCACCATCACCGAACTGCACCGGCAGTCCCGGCGGGAGTCTCCGTAGAAGCCGCAGGCACACGGGTTCATGGCTGCTACCAACATGAACGAGGCGGGGAAGGTGACGCTGCCCACGGCGCGTGAAATCGTCACACGGCCGTCCTCCAGCGGCTGTCGCATGACCTCCAGGGTGCTGCGGCGGAACTCTGGCAGTTCATCGAGAAACAGCACGCCGTTGTGGGACAGGCTCACTTCTCCAGGGCCGGGATTGGTCCCGCCTCCGAGGAGGCCCGCATCGCTGATGGTGTGGTGCGGTGAACGGAACGGGCGCGTGGCCACAAAGGCCTGCTGCTCAGAAAGGAGGCCGCCTGCGCTGTGGATCTTCGTGGTCTCGATGGCCTCTTCCTCGGTCATGCCCGGCATGATGGTGCCCACGCGTTTGGCGATCATGGATTTGCCCGTTCCCGGAGGTCCCACCATGAGAATGTTATGCCCGCCTGCCACAGCGACTTCGATCGCACGCTTGGCATCGGTCTGGCCTTTTACATCGGCAAAGTCGATGTCGTAGTGGGCGGCTGCGGTGAAAAACTCCGTGGCGCGGCAAGGCTCGGGAGAAATCTCAATGTCGCCTTTCAGGTATTCCACCACCTCCCGCAGATGGCTGACACCGACGATGTCAATCCCGGCCACCACGCTCGCTTCAATCGCCGCCCGCTTGGGGACCAGCAGGCGCTTGCGGCCTTTGGCACGCGCTTCCAGTGCCACGGCGAGGAGGCCGCGCACCGGTCTCAGTTCCCCGTTCAGAGCCAGTTCCCCGATCATGGCTGTCTCTGCCAGCACGGGGATGGGGATTTTGACCCGGTGGGCGATGAGGGAGATCGCAATGGGCAGGTCAAATCCGGGGCCTTCCTTGCGCAGATCCGCCGGGGCCAGGTTGACGGTCGTCACACCTTCGTTCATGGAAAAACCACAGGCCGCAATGGCAGCGGTCACCCGTTCGCGGCTTTCTTTTACGGAGGCGTCAGGGAGCCCTACAATGAACATCTTGGGCGTGCCGCCAGTGTCGAAAGATTCAATTTCGACCTCAATGGCGTTCACGCCAAGAAGGGTGGCGGAGTAGGTGCGGGCAACCATGAAACTTGACTATCCAAAGGCGGGCAGCTGCCCGCAAGCATTTGATTGCTCCACTGCATGCCCGTTCGTTTACATAAAAAAAGCTGCTGTCACACCCGGGTGGGCCAACAGCAGCTTTAAGGGGTTGTCCGGGCTGGAATCAGTTCGCTGCGTTTTCAATGCGGTTGCCCACCTTCTTCACATCACGGCCAAAACCGCGGGTGGTGTTGCAGCTGGTGGCTGCCACGGTGAAAATGCCCGAAAGCAGTGCGAGGACAATGAGACGTGTGTATCCAGTTTTCATGATGAGTAGAGGTAGGGCAGTTAAGTGTCGAGGGAGGCATCCGGCAGGGCTTTGATA
>DASWXG010000470.1:0-12001 GCA_036405615.1 Prosthecobacter sp.
ACCAAGCGTCTTGAGAAGGGCACTTTTAGCTGGCCGCGCAGCGTGGAGCCGGGGGCTGCGCGCATGAGCCTCGCCCCGGAAGCCTTCGCTCTTCTGACCGACGGCATCGACATGCACGAGGCGAAGATGCGGCCATGGTACGAGCGTGAGTGATGGATGTGATGATAGATTACCGTCATGCGTGAGCGTTTAAAGGCGCATCGCACACGCCGCATGATGACGCCGCTGGAAGCCCGACTCACCGAGGAGAACGCGCGGCAGGCTCTTGAGATCAAGCTGCTGAAGGAGAAGATTGACCTGCTGGTGCGGCGCATCTTTGGGCGCGGCAGCGAGCAGCTGGGTGACAACCAGCTCATGCTGCTTTTGCAGGGAGGGGATGACGGGGCAAAAAAAGACCCGGCCTCCAGCGCAAGCCCCGGCGCCTTGGAGGCTGAGATCACCAGTCGCGGCAAACAGGCCAAGACCAGCCCGCCGCGCAAGGAGCGCGAGCCACGGGTGCCGGAGCACCTGCCCGCCGTGGACGAGGTAATCGAGCCGCAGGAAGTCATCGCCACCCCTGGGGCCTGGCGGCACATTGGCGAGGAGATCACCGAGCAGCTGGACTACCAGCCCGCACGGTTCCTGCGCCGCCGCCTCATCCGCCGGAAGTATGTGCGGCGTGACGAGCCGCACCAGCCTCCGGTCATCGCGCCGCTGAGCACCCTGCAGGAGCGCAGCATCGCCGCACCCGGGCTGCTGGCGCAGATCATCGTGGCAAAGTATTGCGACCACCTGCCGCTCTACCGGCAGGAGCAGATCTGTGCCACACGGCACGGCATCAGCATTCCGCGCCAGAGCATGGCCCGCTGGCTGGGGCTGGCCGCCGACTGGCTGCGGCCCGTTTATGAGGCCATCCACAGCGGCGTGATGGCGGGCGGTTACGTGCAGGTCGATGAGACTCCGGTGGAGTATCTGAGCCCCGGCAACGGCGAGACCAGGCAGGGCTACCTGTGGGCCTGCAAGCGCCCTGGCGCGGATGTGAGCTTCACCTGGGCCACCAGCCGCGCCGCGCAGTGCCTGGAGCGCATCATCCCCGCAGACTTTGCCGGCACGGTGCAGTGCGACGGCTACCAGGCCTACCCGTCCTTTGCCAGGCGCAGCGAGGGGCGCGTCACCCTGGCGGGCTGCTGGGCGCATGCCCGGCGCAAGTTCCATGAGGCCATCCAAGGAGCCCCGCAGCATGCCGGCTGGGTGCTCTTGCAGATCCAGCACCTTTACCGCGTCGAAAAGCAGCTGAGCCTGGCCAGGGCAGGCCCAAGGCAAAGGCAGGCTCGAAGATCCTCCGAGAGCCGCATGATCGTGGAGCGCCTCCACCAAGCCCTCACACGCCTGAAGCGTGGCCGCCGGCATCTGCCCAAGAGCGCCATGGGCCGGGCCATCGACTACACGCTGACGCTGTGGCCCATGCTCACCGTTTATCTTGAAGATGGCCGCATCGAGATCGACAACAACCCGGTGGAGCGGGCGATCCGCCCCACGGCGGTGGGCAAGAAGAACTGGCTGTTCATCGGCGAGGCCGACGCAGGCCAGCGCAGCGCGGTGCTGTTCACGATCATCGAGGCCTGCCGCAGCCGGGGCATCGACCCACAAACCTACCTGCGTGACGTCCTCACCCGCCTGCCATCTATGACCATGCGGCAGATCAAGGACGTGACACCGGCGGAGTGGAGCAAGGCACAAAAGCCTGCGGCTCAGCGTCGGGCCGCGTGATGGCCCAAGCCCAAACGCAACTCCCAATCGAGGGGGCTTGGCGTGACGCTAACGAATCTACCGCCTCGAACCGACGTGTAAATATTTTCATTTCGGATGCTATATTTAATAGCTTTTTAAGCAAATATGACGCTATCAGTCATGATACTTTTAGCTATGTATCCGGCCCTGTTGACACATTCCTACGTCTCCTAGTGGATCGGCGAACAGAGTGTTTACTCCAATGAAGGCTTTCATTTCCTATTCCCATCACGATGCTCAGTTGTTAGACCAGCTCCACCTGCATCTGGCAGCTTTACGTCGGCAGGGGCTGCTTGAGACGTGGACTGATCGGGAAATCGATGCTGGAAGCGAGATAGATGCAGAAGTGGCACTTGCGATGGAGCAGGCCGACATCTTCCTACTTTTGGTGAGCGCGTCGTTCCTGAACTCAAGCTACTGCTATGAACGGGAATTTCAAAAGGCCCAGGAAAAGCGGGCGGCTGGCAAGGCCATTATTGTTCCGCTGATCCTTCGGGAAGTCGATTGGGAAATTGAAGGTCTACGAAAATACAAAGCTTTGCCTGACGATGGCAGACCGGTGATCAGCCGCCATTGGCACTCGCCCGATGAGGGGTTTGCCAATATTGCCAAAGGTCTGCGGGCAATGCTCACCACGTTTAAAACCAAAGAAAAGAAAAAGACATTGCCTCCGGCTCCTCCAAGGGAAAAATTCGTGCGTGACGAAACACATGTCACTGATGAACAGCGCAAAAAGCTTGGGGATGTGCACAAAGAGATTGTTGAACGACTGACCGCAAAATATGCAAAGCTTTCCCAGGCTGAGTACAACAAGAAAGTCGGGATGTGGTCGGGCATCGTCTGGGGGCAATTCAATGAACATTTTGAGACTGTCGAATTTGGGCTTCAGTCGTTGCCGAAGGAAAAGTTCGACGAAGCCAAAGGCTGGCTTCAGCGATACCGTGCAAGCAAGAGCAAAAACCTGAAGCGGGTTGATCCGCAGAAATACCGGAACACGCTTACCACAGCGATACACGCGGCGAAGGGGGAACTCGGATGGTCTAGTGACGATCTTTATAAGTTCGCAGCCGCCAAGTTGGAGATGGAGCCTGCGATTACATCGCTAGGCGATCTCGGGAACAATCAACTGGAACTGGTCAAAAGCAGGATCAGATACGAGTTGACCAAACGAGGAGTGAAATCCAAACAAGCGAAGGCCACAAAGAAGCCGCGGCTCGCTGCCCCAAGGCTTGCATTTGCGAAGCAACTTCTGGAGGTGATATTGGCCCATCCCAGAGCCCACGAGCGTGGTTTGACGGAAGTTTTGGATGATGCCCCTGACGGTCCTTTGAATGTTTGCTTTCTTCCAAATATCGTCTCTGCTGGCAGTGCTCCTTCTGTGAGAAAGAACCTTTTTAAACCAGCAGTCGCGGAATTGCTAAGCCTTGGTTGGTTGCTGCAACCGGAATCAAATCATCGTGAGAGGATATACGAGCTAAATCCCCACGCCCAGCCGCCCGATCCATGAAATTCGCGCTAGAGCAGTTTTATACAGCTTACCGTAAGGCGAAACATGAGGCATTCCGTGATACCAACTGCGCCCACGGCCTTAAATTCGCCGAGTATGAGAAGGGGCTCGCTGGCAACCTACGTAAACTTCGGCTGCGGCTGATGCAAAGCAGGAGTTGGAAGAACGACCTCCGCTTCATCGGAGGAGTGACATGTATCCCCAAATCGGTCGATTCACCCGTTTCAGATGAAGCCAATCCGTCGGTTCATTGCCATACTAGTGAGCCGGTGGAACAGTGGGAGCGTGAATGTTCTGCTGGTGGACGCGCCCAGGCAGATTTCAGGCCGGTCATTGATGCCTCTGTAGACTTCATGGTGGTTTCTGCGCTGTGGATTTTGCAGGTGGGCCATCTCTACGATGAACAACTCGATACCCGTTATGCGGTAGGCAACCGCCTGCACCGCTGGCGGGCGGCAGAAGATGCGAAGCCAGGCAAACCAGGGAATTTAAACCTGACTTCTGCCAATCTTTTTGCCCCGTATTTTTCAGCCTACGGGAAATGGCGTGCTGACGGCCTGGCGGCGATGCGCGCCGATCTGGGCGAGGGGCACAGAATAGTAGCAGTCACGATGGACCTGAAAAGGTTTTATCACAATATTGATCCGGCGTTTCTGTTGAGTCGCCGCTACGAAAGGGCAGTCGGTGTCAAGCTGACCCCGGCGCAGCGAGAGTTTACGCAGTGTCTACTGGATGCATTATCAACCTGGAATCGTGCCATGAATCGTCGCTACGGCCACGCTCAGAAGGGTCTTCCTGTCGGACTCTCCGCATCTGGTTTGATTGCTAATGCCCTTTTAGCCGAGTTTGACCGCTGCGTTGTTTCCGAGCTAGAACCACGGCACTATGGCCGCTATGTTGACGATGTTTTTCTTGTTTTCCGGCGCGAACAGCCTTTCGAATCGGGAGAGGCATTCATCAAATGGATGGCCGCTAAGCTTGGACCCATTGCAGACGCTCCCGTTGCTGCCACAGGCAAATCGAAGGAGATTTCGCTTCGCATCAATCTTCCCTACGGCGGTCAGTCAGAATTGGTATTCACCGGTAAAAAGCAGAAAATTTTTCAGCTTTTCGGGCCTCATGGCCTTGATCTGATAAATCCCATTGAGGAACAGATCCGTCAGAACACCAGCGAGTTTCGGGACCTGCCCAAGCTCCCGGCTACCGAACAGGCTATGGCTCACCGGGCGCTTCTTGTCACCCCGGATGCCCAGCTTGAAGCGGATGCCTTGAGAAAGGCTGACGCTGTCACGCTCCGCCGCTCTGGCTTTGCCATGTTTCTAGGCGATCTTGAGGCCTATTGTAGCGATCTTGATCCAGGTTCATGGAAGAAACTGCGATCTCATTTTTACGGCCTCGTTGAGCGCCATCTGTTGGCGCCTAAAGCCTTCTTCGACTATGTCCGTTACCTGCCGCGCATCATCGGCCTGATGGTGGCCTCCGACGATTGGAGCGAGGTCAATACGTTCCTGGACGGACTTGAGCGCCTTCGAGGCTGCTTGCTAAACACCTGTAAAGTCGAGGTGGGAACGCTCGGTGTCTGCATGAAAGACACTTTTGCGAACCTGGGAGGGCGATGCCTTGAAGCAGTGCTTCAATCCGCCCCGGTTCCCAATGGCAAGGCACTGCGCCTGATGCAGCGCATCCGCCGGACAATGGGCTTGGCGGCTGGGATCCCGCGCTCTCTTGCGCTTGTGCAAGCACAGGCGCGCCAGCTCACGATCTTGGACTGGTCCCGGATTCCCTACGCCGGTATTTGGCTTGGTGCGGCTGCGGACGCCGGGCAGGTTCCTTATCCACGTTCGCGCGCGGTCCGAGAGATACTGCCGTTTAAGGAGATTCGCCTTTTTCAGAAGACTGCGGGCCTGCGGCGTCCCCATTGGCCAGCTCTGGCATTTCCGACCAGGCCCATTTCTGTAAACGAAATCACGACTCACGCTCCAAAGCTGCTGCTGGATGGTTCCCATTTTAGCCGGGTAGTTGGTGGGCTTCGAGGAATTTGGATGCCACCAGCAACAGGCCTTCGGGTGCGTCTTGGAAGAAGAGGAGGGCCGCCCCATATCATCATTCCCGGGATTAAACATAGAAAGCCAACTGTGGCAATTACCAGTCTCGAAGTGAGGGAAGACCAATGGAAGGCGGCAGCAAAAGGGAAACCGAACCTGAGCTTGGAAAGGTATGAACAGCTCAACGCTCTTTTGAATAGCGTAGTTGCGACCAGACCTCGTCCAAATTATATTCTTCTTCCAGAGCTTGCCTTGCCGCGCCGCTGGATGATGCGAATCGTCTCAAAGCTGGTGAGCCGGGGAGTTTCGGTCATTGGTGGGGTGGAATATCGGGCTGATGCAACCGATCCGAAACTGCTTCACAATCAGGCTGTGATTGGTCTTATATCTGACTATCCTGGTCACCTGCGGACGCTAGTTCTACTCCAGTCCAAAGCACAGGCAGCCTGGGGAGAGGCCAAGCTGCTTGCTGCCATGGGGAAAAGCGTTGCGCAAGCTGCTTCCGGCCCATTCGACCGGCCGGTCTACAAACATGGAAGTTTCTGTTTTGGTGTCCTAATCTGCAGCGACCTCACCGACATCCAGAGCCGCGCCAGATTCCAGGGAAAGGTTGATTGCTTGTTTGTACCGGAATGGAACCGCGATATTTCCTCATTTGCTGCGCTGGTCGAATCCGCCTCACTGGATGTGCTCGCTTTCATCGCACAAGCGAACAACCGTCGCTACGGTGACAGCCGTTTGAGGGCACCGATGAAGGAGAGCTTTTTGCGCGACCTGATTCAACTCAAGGGCGGGAAGAATGACTATTTCGTAATGGGTGAGGTCGATTTTATGCCCTTGCGCCAGTTCCAATCCCAGGCTACGCCGCCAGATGGAAAAAAGGAAATCTTCAAGCCGTTTCCCATCGGATTTCAGTCGAATTTATCAGCGCATAGACGGGTACTGTGAACGACCCACACCCGCGTCGCATTCATTGTCTAGGAACCAATAGAAAACAGCTTCGTCACGTCTTCCTTTGAGAAGGGTTCTGTCGCCTTCTGGGTAGAATCCTTCAATTCTGATGATGAGATGCAGCAGGAAGCCTGCGTTGCGGGAGAATTCACCACTTCCTTCACCTTGGATGATCTCATTTTTTCTCTGGCCCCAAACGGCCAGATGGCATCAACATAGCCGTCAAAGAAGTCTGCATTGATCGCAAGCGTAATGCGCCTGAAGACCTCACCGTCGCCGCGTTTTGTTTTTTGAAACTTAAATTCGCTATTCACGTAAATTTCTTGGAGTTCGCCTTTCTCAATCGCTCTTGCTAGCGTCAACCGCATGTCTTCGCCGAGTTTGCCCCATGATTTTTTTCCAAAAAAAGTGATCGCATTCCGGTCAATTGTTCGAGGGCTGAGTAAAATATGCTCAGGAATGACCCTTACAGGGGCGGCGAATTTTTCAACCTTGAGTTCGATATACTCAACGTCATCGTCGCCCATACGAGCTTGTGAAAATCCAATTTGCTTGCCGAAGCCGCCAGACGCCCCGGCCGTCTTTACCTCCAATTCGCAAAGGAAACTCCAGAATCTGATTCCGTCGTCGTCAGCGTGTGAGACATACATATCATCCACGAACTCCACCCGTTTGCCATTCTTTTTAATGATGCAGATGTCCCATGCCCTCAATGGTGGGCAGAACGGAATGCGCTTTGGATATTCATCTCCTTTGGCATTCATCATGTTAGGGGCCACTGTTTCCGGGGCGAAGGACGGAGCAAGCGTAGGATCGTTGAGTTCCGCCACTTGCATCACGGCATGGTCATAGAAGTCATTTAACAGCGGTGAGAAATTGCGGACGAACAAATGGAATAGCTTGCCGCGCACCCTGCTTCTGTAGCCATTTCCTTTCACAGCATTTCGGAACTCACCAAATGATTTTGGCCTTACGACCATCTTCTCGAACTGTTGAACGAAGATTTCAGCCAGATCTTTGGGAGAGCACACTCCAAAAGCCCCGCAGCCAAAGTATAGGGCGTTGGACCGCCCCTCGAATAGTGGTTGCCTTCGTTCGAGCGCGATGATCCGCCCTTCTATATCAGAAATTAGCCTGGACCTACGCTTTAGGTTTCCATTCTTTCGGCGTGCTAGCCCATAAATCAGGCGAAGAATCCGAACATCTTCCTTAAATCTCAGGCGGTGTGCGTCAAAAGAGCCGTGTTTGGAATCTAAAATATCCATGGATCGTTCACCTTTGCACCCTCTGTGAAGGTGCCCCAAAGCTCAAACTGTTCAAGTGAACGATTTCAATATATTTTTCAGTTCAAAAGACTGCCATCCAGGGACTTGTTTGACGACGTAATATTCGAAAATCACTTGATGAATCCTAAATTTGTTGTGGGCGATGTCGTTACCGTGGAGATCGATTACCGGATCATGGCCGGGGAGATTCTCAAAGTGGAGAACAGTGATGCTACGGGGCAAGTTCGTTACCTCGTTGACATCCCGGAGGATGACCCAACCAAAAAGACGCAGCATATCTTTCCAGAGGATGCGCTCTCAGCGGTGGCCCCACTTGAACAGAGCGGGCTGTTTTCTTCGCAAGCGGTGATGGCCTACCTCGAATCTGGAGCATTGATCGACATGCTCAAAAGTTATGATGGAGGAAAATCCCCACCGCGCGCGCGTTTATTCGAGAACGAAGGGGTATTGAATTACACATTGAACGATCACGCTCCATGCGTGCTCGGGGCGACAATCCCATTTGATACCGTCGCGCCAGAAAAAACTACCGGGACCTACAAAATCTTCTGGCCCGCCAAGCCAAGGGTTGTGCTTTATTTGCGCAGTTTTGGCCTTAGCCGTCAGCATGCAAGCCGGGTCGTTAATTATTTCCCAACTTATCCGTCCTAGCCATCAGTTGTGACGTTCAATCAACTCCTTGCGGAAGCAAGGAAACTCACGAAAAGTACAACTACGTTTTCGATAGTTTATCACCAGGAACCTGGCCGAATTTCGTCTGTTTAAACTTTGCGAGCAGGCTTCTGGCTCTTTTGATCTCTGTGGCAGTGGGAAACTTCCAAAGAACGGTCTTCTTACCATTCTTGTCTGCTTGTGACATCTGATTAGGCACACAAGCTATTTCGCGAGGAACATCTGCTGGCTTTAGCACATGGTACCATGTGCTGGAACCCTTCTTCTTGAGCACGCCCTCCTTTTCCAGTTTTGCAAGGGCCTCAGTGTTGATGAAGGTTTCCAGAAACCTAATCTGTTCCTCATGTGAGAGGGTATCACTCATGGCTCGGTTCTCCTGTTTGTTTGCCTCCGCAGAATGCTATAGACCGGAAGTTGCGATCGATCTGATCGATTACGCCCTGTAGAGGCTTAGAAAGTTTTATTCCAAGCCAGCGGTAAACTTCGATAACGTCCTGGGGTCTGGAGGGACCAGCCCCGCATTTGACAAAAGGACCATCTGTTTCGGTTAGTATCCGGGACAACGGCACCAATTCTATGAAGCCCTGCCATTTGGCGGTGCGTATCATCGCGGTGTTGATCGAGATATAATGCCCTTGATCCAGTAGGCGAAGCAACTGCGTTCGGCTTCCTGAGAAGTAGTGGAAAACGGCATTGCTGACGGAGTAGTGGTGTAGCCGATCCAACACCTCATTTTCTGCGCCACGCGAGTGGAGTGTCACAAATTTGCGCTTCTTACTTATGCAGTTGAGAGCAAAATCAAATGAGTGTTCCTGCTGATCGCGCGAGGCCCTTCCGCCTGAGGAAAAGTCCAGTCCGATCTCGCCAATGAATTCTGCTTCTTTGCAAAATTCCTCGAACATTCCCAGCTCGCCCTTATGCTTGTGTGCAACCAGAGGGTGTAAGCCCAAAGCCGGACGAACAAAAGAGAATCCCGCGAGGTGGGTTTTCGCCTGACGATAATGGCTGGGAAGATGCGTCACTGCGACCGTATGAATTTTGCATTTTTCAGCCTCGCGCGCAACTGACAGGGGATCTTTGTACAAATCAATATGGCAGTGAGAGTCGATCATTGTGTCCTCGCCTTTATCCCAGCGGCCGGGGCCTTGGCCGTATTGTCCTTTATCCATTTGCGCACCTCGGCGAGCATGCGGTGCACTGTCGATGAGTATCGGTCCAGGTCTTGCAAAGGCAATGAACCATTGGCAAACAACATCCGGGCGATGTCTTTTTCGGTGGGGTGTGAAGAAACCAGGCCCAAAAGGGCGTGGAAGTCAGGAATGGTTGCAGGATTCGCTGCGAATACATCATTACCGTACTGTTCATCATCAGCACCAACTAGGTGCATGCTGGCGCGGCGAAAGATGCAGGGCACACAAGTACCGCAGGCCTTGGCGGTCCGTTTCTTCCAGTGCATTTTTCTCCCGGCTTTCGCACACGAATTGGAAAGGCTTGCGGCCTGCGTTAGAATGTCGGCTCTTTTACAGTCGCGAACCATCTCTCCCTTGGTGTCGAATTCATATGGATTCGAGATCTTGTGATCGATGCCAAGCGCATCAACGCCGTTCTGTAGTGTTTGGAGAAAAAATGGGTGAACAGTTCTGGTGCTGCACGATCCGCGCCGGCTTGGATTCAGGGGTAGATTGAGAGCGATGGGACCGTTTTCCGGGATGTGAACGGGAGTTCCTGCTCCGGCTTTGGCGGCGGCATACATGGCGAGCGTCAGGAAGATCAGAGACCTGCTTCGGAAGGAGGTTTCAAATTCCATTTTGCCATCGTTAGCGCTGACCGACTCGTCAGTCTCCTTCACACCAGTGCGCATCTGAAGATGCTGAATCCTGCTGGGAAAATGGTTCTCAAGGACCCTGCGCAGACGTTTCTGATCACTTGCTGGACCTGCGACATGACCATCGTAGTGGCTGACAAACAATATTTTTCCTCGTTTGTTGTCATGAAGAAGATTGATCGCAGCTATAAACGAGTCCAGTCCGCCGGAGAGCAGGCTGACAACCGGGGAGTTCGTGAACCTTTCGAGGATTCGTCTTCGGTTCCTTCGGTGCCGGGCAAAGCCGTGCTCCGCCTGGACAAAAGTAAATCGCCACACATCGCCGGTGAGGAACGAGATGCTGCGTTCAAAATGGGGCTTTGCTTCTTCCCAGCCCGTGAGGTCAGCGACCGGCAACGTTACCTCCAATGTTCGCGTCCACCGGTCGGTGGCATCTTTGCGTGACGCAATCTTATCGATCGCATAGACAACAGCTCCAAAGACGAGCAGATCCAGGGCTCTGAGAGCCGGAAGACGTGAGTACTCCAGGACGGCGCTGTAGTTTAAATCAAGTTCAAAGGTTCTGCCCAGCTCCGGAACTGAGATGATCAGCGCGGTCATCTCACTGCGCACTGCGCTTTGCGACTGCTGCACGTCAAATTTCATTCTTCTGGCTCCTGTGTGTAGATTGAAATTGTTCGCTGAAGTATCGCATCGACAATTTGCGCACCCTGCTTTCCGCTCCAGTCCACGCTAGTCAGGTCGCTGCGGGAATCCTTTTCTAATTCCATTTCTGCGCTCACAAACTGCCTGGCATCATTGAGAATTCTGTCGGCAGCTTCAAAGCCGTGTCTGGGGGCTTCATGTTCACAGAAGAACGTTTTGAAGCGCTCCATTATGTAGCTTTCGAAAAGCGACTGCACGACGTTTTCAAGATCATAGGCTGAAGCTACCAGCATTGATTCTCCCTGTTCAAGGGTTGCTGGCTCCTTGCAGATGCGCTCAACGACATCGATCACGGCGTCACGCATTTCGCTTTCAACGATTAGGCTGGCGTCGCCGACCAAAACGTCAGCCAGCGCCATCGCCAATTTGTCAGCAGGAATGCTCGCAGGATCTGAGATTCCTGCGTTCCTCAGGGCGTCATGAATGCCGATCTTTGGAACATCGCTGATAAATGAGGCCAGACGCTGGGCAACAGGACGCAGACCCCCTCCCGATATGGATTTTGTTTTGCCGGAGCTACGGGATGTTCTCGCTCGGCCTCTTCCGCTGGAAGTGTTGCCCGCAGCTCCGCCTTGCCCGCCGCTCGAACCAGATCCTCCACTGCTGCTTGTGCGTGTTGTGTGAGAAACCGGAATTTTAGGAAACGGTCTTGTGAGTTGAAGAAGGAGTTCGGTCGCCTTTTCAGGCGTGATGTGCGAAAAGCCCGATGGAAGTTTGCCGAGGGCTTCCTCTGGGTGACCGCACAGTTGGCCTACGAACTGTGCAACGACCTGCTGCGCCTTCTGGGGAGTAACTGCCCCGCTGTTTAGAGCCCTTGTGACGTCGCCGGTGACGCCTCCCCAGTTGGGAGATGGTGAATATGCGGCGGATGTTCCCATGGTTAAGCCTTTTTCCTTTCGGTTTTTGCCGCCTTGGCAGCAGGACCCTCTTTGAAGGTCTTGATGAGTTCGAGAAGACGGTTGGCAAGTTCCGAGGTTTTTTGAGTTCGTGCTAAAAGTTCCAGCTTAGCAGGCAAGAACCCTGGGATCGCTGCCTGGGGAACCTGGCGTAGTAGGGCCTCGAATGCACTGAGAGTGCGTGGATGAGTTTCGGCGCAAGTGAGGAAGGCGTTATAGCCGTCGGCGTTTGTGGGGTCCCGCTGGACGTGCCGGGTCAATAGGACCAACAAGCTATCAGTTTCATCTGCGCGCAGGTCTTTAAGCAGGACCGGCGCTTGTTTACGACCAGATTCGGTGAGAAG
>DASWXG010000471.1:0-3854 GCA_036405615.1 Prosthecobacter sp.
GCTGTATCGCCAGTTCTCGGTCACGACCCACCTCGACAAAAATGATCCGCCTTTCCTGATCCTTCACGGCACGGCCGACAAAACCGTGGATGTGAGCCAGTCCGAGATCCTCGCCAAAGCCCTCGAGAAGGTGGGGGTGGAGCATCATCTGGAAATCATCCCGGATGCGCCCCACACCTTTCATCTCCAGCCGAAGCAGAAGGATCTTCGCCCGATGGTGATCGGCTTCTTTGACAAGCATCTCAAGCCAGCCGCCAAGTGATGGCCCGGACTTGCAGACAGGCTGCTCCTGGCCCATGAAAAGGCATGTCTGAGATCGCCGACCGCCTTCAAGAAATCCGCTCACGTCTGGCTGCTGCCGAGCAGCGCAGCGGCCGTGCCCCAGGACAGGTGGACCTGCTGGCGGTCTCGAAGACCTATCCGGTGGAGGTGATTCAGCAGGCCGCGGATGCGGGGCAGGTCCTGTTTGGTGAAAACCGGGTTCAAGAAGTCGTGCTAAAACAGCCGCAACTTCCTTCCAAGCTGCACTGGCACCTCATCGGTCCGCTTCAATCAAACAAGGTCCGCAAGGTGCTGCCTCTGGTGCAGATGCTTCATGCGGTGGACAGCGTGGACATTGCCAGGGACATCAACCGGATTGCCGGAGAACTGGGATTGCATCCTCAAATTTTGCTCGAAATCAACCTGGCCGCAGAATCCAGCAAACATGGTTTCACTGCGCAAGCCATCCGCGAGAAGCTGGAAGAGCTTTACAGCCTGGACCGCCTCTACATCCAGGGCGTCATGTGCATTCCTCCCTTTGATCCCGTGGCGGAGAAGAGCCGCCGTTATTTTGTGCAGCTGCGGGAGGTTCGTGACGAGCTGGAAAAGCTTGGCGGCGCGCCACTGCCGGTGCTTTCCATGGGTATGAGCCACGACTTTGAAGTCGCTGTGGAAGAGGGGGCAACCATCGTGCGTGTGGGCAGCGCCATCTTTGGGGCGAGGGCGAAATAACAGGCTTTGTTCGGTACTTTTTGTTATGAAAAAGCCGAAGCAGGCCTTGATCCTTGGAGCCTGCGGCCCTGCCGATTGTGCGGCTTGGGCACAGATGCGTCATTCTTTATGGCCCGAAAGTTCCGCTGAAGATCATGCTTCAGAAGTTACCAGCCTGTTAAGCAAGCCTGAAGGCTATGCAGTCTTTCTCGTCAAGGATGGCCGGGGAAGCCCGGTTGGATTCGTGGAGGTGAGCCTCCGGTATGATTATGTGAACGGTACCCAGAGCTCCCCGGTAGCCTTTGTGGAAGGTCTTTATGTGGAGGAAAGGTGGCGGCGCCGGGGCGTGGCAAGGCTCCTGATCGAAGCGGTTTTCCAGTGGGCAAAAATCAGGGGTTGCACGGAGCTGGCCTCGGATGCCCTGCTGGAAAACACGGAGAGCCATGAGGCCCACAAAGCCCTGGGTTTTGAAGAGACCGAGCGCGTGGTCTATTTCCGAAAACAGCTTTGAACTAGCTGCCAGCCGCTTTTTCGAATCCACCCAAGATGGCCTCCGTCATCCGTATGGCGTGGACATTGGGTTGCACCTGATGCACCCGCACGATGCGGGCACCCAGCTCGCGGGCCTGGGAAGTGAGAGCCACGGTGGGCCAGTCACGGTCTGCCACGTCGTCACTTTCAAGCAGGCGGCTGATCATCGTTTTTCGAGACACGCCTACCAGGACAGGGCGGCCATGAACGGCCAGGTCCGGCAGCGCATTCATGAGCGCCAGATTGTGCTCCAGGGTTTTGGCGAAACCAAAGCCGGGGTCCCAGACAATGCGTGCAGGATCAATTCCCTGGTCGGAAAGCACGCGGTGCCGTTCTTCAAAATAGCGTTTCACATCCGCCACCACATCCTCATACTCCGCCTGCTGTTGCATGGTGCGCGGGGTGCCGATCATGTGCATCACGACCAGCCCGGCCTGGCTGTCTGCGGCCAGCCGGATCATGGCCGGATCTGCCCGCAAACCCGTGACGTCGTTGATGATGCTGGCCCCGGCGTCCAGCGCAGCGCGCGCCACGGAGGCTTTCATCGTGTCAATCGAGATGAGGGTGCGGGTCGTGGAACGTACCGCGCGGATCACTGGCAGTACCCGCTTTAGTTCTTCGGCTTCATCCACCGGGTCTGCGCCCGGACGGGTGGATTCGCCGCCGATGTCGAGGATGTCTGCACCTTCTTCCACCATGGAGAGGGCGTGCTCGACGGCGCGGCCAGTGTCGAGATAACGCCCTCCGTCCGAGAAGGAATCCGGCGTCACATTGACAATGCCCATGACCATGCCACGCCGGGTGAGGTCGTGATCCTGTCCTTGGATGCGCCAGTGAAATTGCATGGCAGCAGTTCAGGCCATTTCCCAAAAAATCACAACACTGATTTCAGCAACGCTGAGAGATTTGCCGCTGCCGCCTGCCCGGTACTTACCACCTCCGCGTGGTCCAGTATTTGCGGTTTGAGGCCGGCGGCCCAGTTCGTGAGCAGGGAAATTCCGGCGACCTGCATGCCGAGTACACGCGCCTGAATGGCCTCCGGCACGGTGGACATGCCTACGGCATCGGCACCCAGGGTGCGCATCATGCGGATCTCCGCCGGGGTTTCATACTGCGGGCCGGGGGTGGCCAGGTACACGCCTTCGTGCAGGCGTAGCCTGAGCTTGTCTGCACCTTCGAGAAAAGCGGCCCGCAAGGAGCGGTCATACACCTCGCTCATGTCGTGAAAATGCGGGCCGCCCGTGAGCGGCGAAGCACCCAGCAAATTGATGTGATCGGTGATGAGCATCAGGTCTCCTGGTGGCATGTCTTCACGAATGGCTCCCGCAGCATTGGTGAGCAGCACACGCTTGATGCCGAGCCCATGCATGAAGCGAATGCCTGCGGTGACTTCGTGAGCCGAGAGGCCTTCGTACAAGTGACGGCGTCCCTGCGCAATCAGCAGCGGTTTGTCATTGACCCGGCTAAGCACAAAACGCCCGGCATGCCCCGGAACGGTGGAGGCACCAATGCCCGGAACATCGGCATAGGGGACTTCAAATTCGATTTCGCCCAGAGCCTCAGCCACCGCACCTAAACCCGAACCCAGCACGATTGCGGTTTCAGAGCGGGCATTTTCCAGAGCGGCGAGAGACATGCTGGAGCAAGGCTCAGACGGGCGGCGTTTGCAATGGCCTTCACACCAAAAGGCATGAGGTCCAGTTCACCTCTTCCTCGCTCGGCAGGCGTGAATGAGGCCGGTTTGAAGAAACTGGACGGGCGGCTCGAAACCGGTTTCGGCGATGAGATCGCTGAGGGCTTCAGGTGGAATCAGAGCGACCGCGCTGCCGTAGGCTGTACGCAGGTTTTGCACCTGCTCGGCAGTCTGGCCCGCCTGTTGCATGAGGGACATCCAGATCTCCAGATCTTGCTGATACACCGCCGATGTGAGATCGGCACAGAGATCGGCACTGACGAGCAAGCCACCTGGGCGCAGACGCTCGGCGATGCCTTGATAAAACTGCACGCGTTCTTCGCGGTCGAGAATGAAATGTGACACCAGCAGGGACGTGGCGGCATCGAAGGCATCCATCGGCGGCAGCGAGTCCAGATACCCTTCGTGAAACTCGCAACGAGCGGCAATGCCTGCGGCCTCCGCCTTGCTGCGGCAAAGGTCGAGCATGGGTTTCGATGGCTCCACCGCTACGAAATGCCAGTCTGGAAAGTTCGCGGCGAGTTTGAGAATCTCCGCACCGGTACCTGCACCCACGCAAAGGATGCGCGCATGGGCGGGAAGTTCCGCAAAGATGGCTCTGATAAAAAGATGCAGCGTATCCCTTAACGGTGCGGTTTTTTCAAACCTGCGATCGTAT
>DASWXG010000472.1:0-7000 GCA_036405615.1 Prosthecobacter sp.
CCAGGCTAAAAATATCCGCACGGTGATCCACTTTGGATTCGCCGCGCCTCTGCTCAGGAGAGGCGTAGCCGGGGGTGCCCATCAGCCGCGAGGTGCTGGTTCGCACCGTAGTTTTGTGACTCGGCAAGGCCAGTTTCGCCAAGCCAAAGTCCGCCACTCTCACTCTGCCCCAGACATCCAGCAAAATGTTGGTCGGTTTGATATCCCGGTGCACGACGCCGTGATCATGGGCGAACTGCAATGCCTCGCAGACCTGCAACGTCACCTCCAGCACTCTGGTCAGCGTCAGCCTGTCCACCTTCATGACGTCCAGCAAAGACGTCCCTTCCACATACTCCATGACGATGAACAGATGCCCGGAGGCATTTCGTCCAAAATCGTAGATGGTCACAATGTGCGGATGTTGCAGGCGGGCAAGCAGCCTGGCCTCCTGATGAAACCGATCAACAAAAGCCACATCCTGACCAACCTCCGGCGGGAGGATCTTGATGGCCACCCGCCGTTCCAGGGAAGTTTGCGTGGCAGAATACACCGCTCCCATGCCGCCCCGGTCAATGAACTCGAAGTCCTTGTAGCCAGGAAACAAAGGCTCCAGTTCAGAAGCCTCAGGAGGCTCCCAGTCTCCGGATTGACCAGCGAGCACTCCATCCAGCAAGCCTAGCGGATTCAGTCCGCCGAGGCGCTTAGAAGGAGTCTTTTTCGCCGGATCATCAGCCATGTTTAAAATCTGAATGCAGGTTTGTAGTGTGTTGGAGAAACGGCCCTTCCTGTGAAGATGCCCGTATCTTTTTTCGAGCAAACCGCACTCAATTAACCCGGAAGCCGCAGGATGTGACGGATATTACACTTTTTTACAGCCCAGCGGTTGCCAGAGGCGTTCGAAACGCGCAAAACATTGTGCCCTGCTCATGAAAACACCGACCCACCATGGAGCTTTCCCACGCACGCGATGGAGCGTCGTACTTGAACTGCGAAAAGGGGAAAACCAGGGTCAGGGCAGGCTGGCGCTGAACGAGCTTTGCCGCATCTACTGGCGGCCCATTTACTCCTACGCACGCTATCAAGGGCTGCCCCCTGCGGATGCTGAGGACGTGACCCAGAGCTTCTTCTCTTTTGCGCTTGAGAAGGAACTTTTCTCCACGGCAGATTCCGCACTGGGCAAAATGCGAAATTACTTGCTGACGGCCTTTGGCCGACATATCAAGCACTGGCAAAGACAGGCCAATGCGCAGAAGCGGGGCGGCGGCAAAGACATCGTTTCCATCGAAGCCTCGCAGGCCGAGAATGAAATCCTGATCGATCCCGCAGACCATAGGACTCCGGAAAGTCTTTATCAGCGCCAGTGTGCTCTTCAGATCATTGAGGCAGCCGTTGAGCAACTGGCCCAGGAGCAAACCGCATCCGGCAAAGGCGACCAGTTTCAACTGCTCCGAGGGCGTCTGGATCCCACCCGTGCGGGTTCGGGCACCGATGCAGAACTCGCGACTCAGCTGGGCATGAGCCATGACGCCGTGCGCCAGGCCGTCTCCCGGTTGCGCAAACGCTTCCGTGAAATCATGCGCGAGCTGGTCGCCGCCACGCTTTCGGAACCCACCGAAGGTTCCGTGCAGGAAGAACTGTCTTCGCTCCGCAACGCGCTGGTCGGCTAATCCGTCTCCAGGGTCATTTTCAGCAAGAGGCTGGACATGATGTTCCTGTCGCAGAGAAACCATGTCTGCGGCCTGAAGCTTGTATTCGCGCAAAGGCTGCAAACCGGCCGGAAAAAAATTCTGTCACACCTTTTCGGGGTTCGGATAACCACCACGAGCAGAGGGCGGTCGTGCCCGCACGCTAACGCACACATATCCTAACAAACAAAACACTCACCCTACTATGAGCCCCGTCGCAATCACCACCGCAGGAGTCAACATTCTGCGCTTCACCATGCCTCTCGCCCAGGCTGGCACAGAAGACACACTCGCCGGCAACATGAGCGGCGTCGTCAGCATCCTGAACATGGTCGGCCTGGTCCTTGCCTTCGGCGGCCTGCTGTTCTCCGCAGTCATGTTCATGATGGGCCAGACTGAGCGCGTGCTCTACGGCCTGGTGGGCGCCGGCATCGGCGGCCTGTCCTTCATCATCGTGAAAGTGATGTTCAACGCTTCCGGCGGTTCGGACAGCGTCGAAAACATCAACATGGGCGGCACCGGTAACTAACCCGCCTTCCCGTCCTCTGCATCCGCCTCCTCCCCGACAGGCAACCCCTGCGGGGAGGGAGGCTTTCAGACCACCCCACCCCGTCATGGAACAGCAAGGCATCCGCCTCCATGAAACCAATGAAGGCCGCGAGACCCAGCAAGGGATCGCCGGCTTTGAGGGATTCAACGCCCTCTACTTCATGTTCGCCCTCGGGATGGCGATGCTGATCTTCCGCAAGTTTGCCGGGGGAACACAGCCCAACTTATTGTTAGCCAGCGTGCTGGCCTCCATTCCCCTGATCATCGTTTCCGCCTACGTCTTCGGCCTGAAGCAGGGGAAGCCCCCGTCCTATGACGTGGAACTGGGTGAATGGCTCATCATCAAAGCCAGCAGCAATCCCTACTTTTCCCCCAAACAGGTGGAGCCCATGGCACTCCCGTGGGTGGACGATCCCGCCAAGGAAAAAGACATCTGACCCTCGATGGCCAAATTCGTAAATTCCTACCTGGATGAGGATCTCATCATTTACCGCGGCCTCGCGCGTGGCGGTGCCATCGGCAAAGGCTACAACGTCGAAATGCCGGACACGGAGAACACGGATCCCTCCTGGCTGATGTCCCTGGAGGACAACCTGCGCGTGCTTCTCCGCCTCATCCGGCCGGAGCTCCGCCTGCAGGTTTCCTGGAGTGTGGACAGCGACTACCGCAAAGAGCTGGAACGTTACCGCCAGAACACCGAGGAGCTGCCCCAGGACCGCTGGTCCACCCGCCAGCGTGAAGAACGCTACCGGCGCTACGACCGCAAGATCCGCGAGCACATGCTGCGCCGCGAACATTTGCAGTTCTACTTCACCTCCCGCATCCAGGGCAAGGCCATGGGCGGCGGTCGCCAGTATTATGAAGAGCTGCTGCAGGCGGCCAAGCGCGAGCAGGCAGAGCTGGAAGAAGCATTGCGCCAGCAGCTCGGCAGCCTGGGCGGCCGGGTGACGCCCATGGACAACATGGAGCACTTCGAGTCCTTCTACCGCTACTTCAACCCCAGCGCCTTTGAGAACGAAGCGCTCAAGCTGGAAGATCTCTACGATCCCACCAAGACCGTGTGCGAGATGTGCTTCAACAGCGATGCCGCACCTGTCCGCATGGGGACGTCCACCTTCAAGATGGACGGTTTCTACCAGGGCATCTGCGTCATGAAGACGCTGCCCAAGTTCACCTACATCGGCATGATGCGGCTGCTCACCCAGCTGGACATTCTGGACTATCAGATCATCGCCAACATCGAGGCCGGGGACGTCGAAAAAGATCGGGTGACGACCGAAGGCAAAGTGGCCCGCCTGGAGCGCGGAAAAATCACGCCTTCCCTGGAAGCGACTCTCATCAAGCTGCGCACCCGCATCCGCCGCCTGACCACCAACGAGGTCGTGCCTTACCGCATGCACCTGATCGTGCGTGTGTGGGACAAGAATGCGGACAACTGCGCCAGCAAGCTTTCCGCCATCAAGAACTCCATCCTCAAGCTCGGCGGTGCCCAGGCTTACGAGCCGACGCTGCCGACGAGCGTGCGGAACTACTGGCAGCTCTGCATGCCAGGGTGGACCTGGGCCAACTACAACGACTTCAAGCTCTACATCGAAGACGTCAATCTGGCTGATCTCCTGCCCGTCTCCAGCACCCCCACAGGTGATCTTGCCGAAGCGGAAGCCATTTACGACGGTCCTCGCGGAGCCCTGGTGGGCACCACCACTTTCGTGGGCAACAAGGGGTCCATGCGCCCGGAACACGGCATCATGTTTGGCGCATCAGGCGCTGGCAAATCCGTCTTCACCATCGACCTGCTCACCCAGACAGCCCCCTACTACGACTACACGGCCATTGTCGAAGAAGGCCTGTCCTACAATCTCTTCACCCGCCTCTACGGCTGCAAGCCCATCATTGTGCAGCCAAACGGCAACCTCACGTTCAACTACTTTGACACCCGGGGGCTGCCGCTCACTTCGGACCAGCTTGGCGGTGCCACCGCCATTGCCCATCTCATGGCCGGCCCGCCGCCCGATGTGGACAAGGACCGCATCCGGCAGGCGCTTCTGGCCAAACAGATCGAGCGCATCTACGTGGACCAGTTTGAGACCTGGGCTTCCCGCAATGCTGAAGGCCGTCAGGAAGCTGCAAGGCGGGTGATGATCGCCGAAGAATGGCGGCGGCAGCGCATGCCCTCAGGTACGGTGCTGGCAGACGCCTGGCTGGACTTCGCTGCCGAACGCCTGGAAGGCAATGCCGAGGCCAACGAAATGAACCGCCTCCAGCCGGATCCCGCTAAGCTGGAAGATTACCTGAACAATCCTGGCAATCTCTGGGACCTGATGAGCCTGGGCTACACGCTCATGAAGCCTGAGGACATGCCCACCCACAGCCAGTTTGTGGAATTGCTGAACCTGGAGAGCCGCCAGCGGCGGGCCCACGAGGACCTGGGTCTCCTGCGCATGCTGCTGGAACCCTGGAGCCGCACCGGCCGCTATGGTGCAATTCTTGACGGCGTCAACAATGTGGACCTGAGCGGCAAGGTGGTTCACTTCGAGCTTTCCTACATTCCGGAGTCTGCCAAGGAGTTGCGCACGGTCGCCGCCTTCCTCATCACCAATGACCTGCGCAAAGAAATCATGAGCCGCCCGCGCTCCACGCGCAAACGGGTGATCCTGGAGGAGCTCTCTGCCTTCCTGGCCATGCCAGACGGGGACCGCATCACCCGCGAGTACTACGAGCGTATGCGCAAGTACTCCTGCTGGGTTTTCTCCATCATCCAGCAGTTCCAGCGCATCAAAGACCATCCTGTCCGCTCCTCTGTGGTGGGCAACTCGCGCATCATGTTCATGCTGAAACAACCCGACCAGCGGGATGTGGAAAGCATGAGCGAAGGCTTCCGCATCCCTTCCATTACCAAGAAACAGGTCACCAGTTTCCCGGACCCGTCCGAGATGAAGACGGACCCCTACGGTTCCTTTGTTTATTATCACGAAGCCACCGGCAGGCCGCGCATCGCCATCGGCCGCCATCAGGCCTCCAAAGAGATGATCCTTGCCTCGGCCACCTCCGGCGAGGCGTTCGAACGGCAGAACGAAGAGCTCAAAGAATTCGGCGGCGACGCCTACAAGATGATCCTCAGCCAAGCCAAGTCTAAAGCATGAAACGTCCCCTCACCCTCGTCCTGGCTGGCCTGTGCTTCGCCCTTTCCTCCTGCGCGAACAGTGACGGCACCACGAACAAAGGTCTCATTGGCGCAGCCACCGGCGGTCTTCTGGGAGTCCTGGTTGGTGACAACCTGCTGAAAAAGGACAGCTCATCCTCCTCTTCCGGCGGTGGTGGCGGAGGTTCCTCCGGCAGCGGCAACAGCGATGATGGCGGCTTCCTGGAGGACAATGCCGGACTCGTCACCGGTGCAGTGGCGGGCTATGCCGCAGGAGCCATCAGCGACGGCATGGCCAAAAACGAGATCCGCCAGAAGTATCTGGACGGGTATAACAAAGGGCGTAGCGACGCCATCAAGGAGCTTTACTGGGTGAAGCGCGATGCCGAGCGCCCCAAAGACGACAGCTCCGTCCAGCGCCGCTATTACGAAGTCCCTGTACCTGAGCATGTCACCACGGACGGCGTGCTCGTGGAGCCGCGCAAAGTGGTCATTGAAGTCGTCGAATAAGGCTTTCCCAACCGCAAACTCCAAACCGTCGCAAGCACCATGAAAACATCCGCCATCCTTCTCTTTGGCATCCTGGCAGGCACCGGCGCAATGGCGCAATCTGGCGGGGTCATCGTGACCTCGGCCCCCACCCTGGAATCCGGACAGGCAGACCTTTCTGCGAAGCTCACCCAGCTTTTGAATGAAGCCCAGCTCCAGAATGAAAAGCTGCAAACCAGCCTTGACCGCCTCGGCGATCCCAAGGCCATCAATGCAGGGGCGGTGAGCGTGATCAAGCAGGACATCGCCGCCTCTGCGGCCACTCTGAAAACCCGTGAAGAACAGCTGACGATGATGAAAGGCATCACCGGGGCCGAAGTCTTCAACGACACGGGTTTTGGTGTGATGGCTCCCATCGGCGACACCATCACCGACAAGGATGGAAACGTAAAACAGCGGGACCCGGAGAAATACAAAATGGACGCGGCGCAGCTGGCCCACGTCAAGGAATATGGCCGGGTCCGCGAGGCCATAGACGAGCGCAAAGAGAAGATTCGCGAAGAGCTGGCCCTCACCATTGAGGATCTCGACAAAGCAACCGACCTCTCCACCATCCTCAAGCTGCAGACCATGGTCACGGCCCTGGAAGGCCGGCTGGCCGAATGCAACGCCACCATCGCCATCGCTGAATCCGACGCCGCCATGGCGCAGAAAGAGCTCGAAGGCCAGGCGCGTGTCATCGTCAAAGGCAAGCAGGAAGAGTCCTATCTCAAAGGCCCAAGGGCCCCTGGCTCCACCACACCTGCGGGGGTGGGCGGCTTCCCCACGCCCTCGGCGGGAGGCAGCAGCTTCAAACTGCCCTGGGGACGCAAAGGCAGCACGGGCAATCCCGGCTCTGGCAGCAGCGGTGGGGGAACCTCGACACCTGACGGTACCGGAGACCCGGTCGAAGAACCCTAATCCGTTTTACAAGACAGCCAAGGCTGCAGGCTTCTGCTCCCTGTCTGGCATTCCCCCCATCCCTAACCCGCTATGATCCATCTGGCTGCCGGAACAGTGGACCTGATTCAATCAGGCGGGAATCCCCTGGTCTTCTTTTACCAGGACCTCGCGGATGTCTGCTCGCGCTGCAGCGATGCCATGCAGCCTATCG
>DASWXG010000473.1:0-5048 GCA_036405615.1 Prosthecobacter sp.
CTTGGCATTGACATCAAAGCTCTTGTCATAGTCTTCCTCCGTCACTTCCAGGATGGGCTTTTTGATGACCATGCCGGCGGTGTTGATGGCAATATCCACGCCTCCGAAAGCCTGGATGCCCGCATCAAACAGTTGAGAATTGGCGGCGGGTTTACTGAGGTCTGCCTGCACGGCAATGGCCTGGGCTCCTAAAGACTTTACGGCGGCCACGGTTTCTTCTGCATCTTTGCGGCTGGAGCTACTGTTGTAGTGCACGACCACAGCTTTGGCACCTCTTTCGGCAAGAGCCCGGCTGAGGAGGCCTCCCAGGTTTTTGGCTCCACCGGTGACGACGGCAACTTTTCCTTCAATGCTATGTCTGTTCATATACGCTAAATGTGGTTGGGTATGACTTTGGCGTTTTGGAGAGGCTGATGGCTGCTTCACAAAGAGCGGTTAACCTTTTTGGAATGAAGCAGAACTGCGGGTCCCATTTCATGGGGCGGAGCTTGTCTGTATAGAATGAAATGATTTTTATCGATGCCTCTGAAGAGCTATAAATAGCATCACCTTCGAAACTGCTGAGGCGTGAGTCCGGTACGACGTTTGAAAAGCCGGATGAAATGGCTCTGGTCTGCAAATCCGCAATCCGAGGCGATCTCGCCGATGGAGAGGCGGGTGTGTAAAAGAAGATCGTGCGCTCTCTCCAGGCGTTTGCGCATGATGTATTGGTGAGGGGAGGATCCGGTAGCGTTCCGGAACAGCAGCAAAAAACGCGAGGGGCTGTAACCCGCCACCGAAGCCATGTCTTCCAGGGTGATCGGCTGGAGCAAGCGTGCCTGGATGAAGTCCTCGACCCTCTCCAGTTTCGACTTGGAGAGCTGGTGCGAACCATTGTCTAGCCTCCGGCATTCGCCGATCACGTGGCGAATCAAAGTCAGCTCCAAAGCCTGGGCCTCCAGCAAAGCGGGAGCTGAGGTGTCAAAGCAGGCGATCAAGCGCTGGATGGTTCGGTCCAAAGCACCGTTTTTGAAATGAAAGCGCATGGGCACCTCCACGTCAGGCATCTCCAGTTCATCGCAAATGCTCACGAGGCTGGCTGGCTCAATGGCCACCAGGGTGAAGCGTGTGTCCTGATCCCACTGCGGGCGCGTGAAACAACCGCTGGGATTGAGAATCAAATCGCCCGCCTTGAATTGGCTGTGCGTCCGGATGCCCAAGCCTTCGCGGTTCCAGGCCAGGGATGTGAGAGGGCTGGTGGGCGCGACGATCACGTGCTGGGCAGGCTGTTTGTACGTCGCCGTATAGTCGGTGTAAGCAGCCTCCAGATTGCGCTCAACGATCAGGTGCTGCAATGCACGTCCGCTGCCAGCGAGCTGCTGGATATGAGCCTTGACGATGGAACTGGGCATCGATTTCGAAAGCCTTTCTACATACTGCTGAAAGTGGAATCCGGATCCAAAGGTTCCAGTTCAGGAGCTTTATCGATGCTCAAACAGTGATTTTTAAGTGTTGTTGGGGACCATAGAGAGGCGGCCAGGCTGTGTGCTTCAAGCAGTGCCAGAGACCCGACCACGCCGCCGCGAGCTAAAGCTCTCATAGATTTGGCAACATCAAGCCTCTCGCCAGCAGAGAGATGACGGTTGCCAAGGCCCCAACATGCGGCCATGAAAAGGGATCGTTTCTTCATTCATGTCAGGTCACTCCCCTCTCGAACTCGGAAAAGCATTCCTCGCAGAAAACGCCAGCAAGCCTGGAGTCGTCACTACCGCCAGCGGTCTGCAATACCTTGTGCTGGAAGAAGGCAGCGGTGCCAGCCCGAGTCTCAAGGACACTGTGGTGGTACACTATCGCGGCACCTCCATTCAGGGCGTGGAATTTGACAGTTCCTACCGCCGTGATGAGCCCGCTGAGTTTCCGCTGAAACGGGTGATCAAAGGCTGGAAAGAGGGCCTGCAGCTCATGAAGGAAGGGTCCAAGTTCCGCTTCTTCATTCCGCCCAAACTCGGCTACGGCACACGCGGGTCAGGCATCGAGATCGCTCCTAATGAGACCCTGGTCTTTGAGGTCCAGCTGCTCAAAGTCTGGAACGACTGACCTTCACCCGGAAGTTCGGCGCAATTTGCAGCGCCCACCACCGTTTCAGCGGGCAGCCATGATCCGTTGCCTGCTGTTTAGCGTCTTCCTTGCCCTCACCGGTTCCGCCTTGGCCGGCCTTGCCGGTGCCCGCCCCAACATTCTGTTCATTCTCACGGATGACCAAGGATACGGGGATCTCTCGGCGCACGGCAACCCGGTGCTGAAAACGCCCCACCTGGACAGGTTGCGGCAGGAAAGCGTGCGCTTCACCGACTTTGTTGTCAGCCCCACCTGCGCCCCCACCCGCAGCGCCATCATGACCGGCCGCCACGAGTTCCGCAACGGCGTCACCCACACCATCCTGGAGCGGGAACGCCTGGATCCCAAGGCGGTAACTGTCGCCCAGGTCCTCCAGAAGGCCGGGTACACCACCGGCATCTTTGGCAAATGGCATCTGGGAGATGAACCTGACTACCGGCCTAACCGGAGAGGTTTTGACGAGCAGTTTATCCACGGTGGTGGCGGCATCGGCCAGAGTTATCCCGGCAGTTGTGGCGATGCTCCGGGGAACGGCTATTTCAACCCGGCCATCCTTCATAACGACAAGTTCGTCAAAACCGAGGGTTACTGCACGGATGTTTTCTTCAACCAAGCCGACCGCTGGATTCATTCCCTGCCCAAGGACAAGCCGTTCTATTGCCAGATCGCCACCAACGCACCGCATGGCCCTTATCTGGCCCGGCAGGAGGACAAGGCCCTTTACACCGGCAAGGTGCCGGATGACGACACCGCCTCCTTCTTTGGCATGATCCACAACATTGACCAGAATGTCGGCAAGATTCTTGCCCATCTGGAAAGCTCGGGCCTTGCCCAAAACACGCTGGTGATCTTCATGAACGACAACGGTGGCACCGCTGGCACCAAGGTTTTCAATGCCGGCATGCATGGCTCCAAGGGCAGCCCCTGGCTGGGAGGCACCCGCGCCATGTCCTTCTGGCGCTGGCCCGGCAAACTCGCACCTGCGGATTGCAGTGCTCTCGCGGCCCATGTGGATATCTTCCGCACCTGGACTGCCCTGGCCGGAGCCACGCTGACACCGGAGGCGGAGAAACAGGCCGAGGGCCGGAACCTGTTGCCGTTGCTGGAGAACCCTTCCGCCGCCTGGGAAACCCGCACGCTTTTCACCCATGTGGGCCGCTGGCCCAAAGGCACGGACTATCACGCGGCCAAAAGCCGGAACGCCAGTGTCCGGACCCCGCAGTATCATCTGGTCAGTGAAGCGCCACGCCCTCAGGCCGCCAAAGCCAAGGCCAAATCGGGTTCAACAGGGACCGTGCCTGGCTGGCAGCTTTTTGATCTTCAGGCCGATCCCGCCGAGGCACGCAACATCGCCTCAGAAAAGCCGGAAATCGTCCAGTCCATGCTGGCCTCTTACGATCAGTGGTGGGATTCCTTGAAAGGGCAGATTGATCTGAACGAAACCGTGAAAGGCCCCCGGCTGAATCCCTTTGCCGAAGAGTATTGGAAGCAGTTTGGCGGCTCTCCTACGGAGGAAGATCTGGCCCGGATGGATCCTGACAAAGCCTGGACCTTTGAAGCCAGACGTGAGAAACGCCCGCAGTAGCACAGGGCACAAAAAGGCCCGGCCGCCTTCTCAGGCAGCCGGGCGAAGAGTGAGGGCCTGTTAGATCAGATCACACGGTCATTACCGCCATCCACAGGGATCTGGGCGCCAGTGACCTTGGAGAACAGAGGCGAGGCCATGGCCGAGACCATGTTGCCGATGTCCTTGCTCTTGATCTCCACCTTCATGAGATTCTTGGTTTTGTACTCCTCCACCGTCATGCCGTAACGCTCTGCGCTGCGCTGCAGGGCTTCGGGCGTCCACAGCTTGGTGTCAAACACCGCGTCCGGATGCACGATGTTCACGCGGATTTTCCAGGGTGCGAGTTCGAGGGATGCCACACGGCAAAGCTGGGTCAGGGCCGCCTTGCTGCAAGAGTAGGCAGAGGCACCAGGGCCTGGGGCTTTGAAGTTGCGGCTGCCCACAAAGATGATGCTGGCGTCCACACCCAGCTTCACATACGGGATCACCTTGTTCATCAGCTTCTGGTGGCTGGTCAGGTTGATGGAGATTGTGCGGTCCCAGTCGTTCTGGGCCATCACATCCAGGTGCTCGTTTTTCGGGAAGATACCGGCGTTGCTGACCACGATGTCAATGCCGCCGAATTCGCGTACGACGAAGTCCACCGCATCCTGCACCGGCTGGTCTTCCGTGAGGTTCACCACGATGCCGATGCCGCCGATCTTCTTCATGATCTCCGGGATATCCTTGTCAATGTCCAGGCCGATGACCTGCGCCCCCTGCTCAGCCAGACTTTCAGCGATGGCAAAGCCGATGCCGGCCGCGCAGCCAGTGACGAGAGCCACCTTGCCCTGGTGCACTTTGCGGGCAGGTCCTTTGCGCAGCTTGGCCTGCTCAAGGTCCCAATATTCGATCTCAAAAATGTCCTTCTCGGGCAGCGGCTCCCAGCCCCCCACCTTTTCGCCCAACTGCACCGTTGCAGCCGTATGCCCGGAGATGTCCGCCACAATATTGGCGTCCTTCAGAGTATCGCCAAAGCTCACCAAACCCCGGCCCGGCCAGATGACGAAACGAGGCGCAGCATCCAGCATAGTCTGGCCATCGGCGTTGCGGATGAAATAGGAAGCGTAGTTCTCTGCATACTTCTGAACAGAAGCGGCAAGGTCTTCACTGATGAAAGCCGGAGCCCGCTTGGTACGGATGCTGTGGTCCGGGGTCAGAGGCCCGCGGGTGCCAAATTCGGCCACATTTGGAAGGTTGGAGTAACCCACCGCAGCCGCAGAGGAATTCAACCGGGCAATCTGGGGATAACCTCTCACTTTGGACACAGCCTGACGCAGAGCGGCCAGTTCCTTGAGATCCACGGCAGCCTCGCCTTGAGCCGGAGCGCCACCGCTTTTTTTGG
>DASWXG010000474.1:0-1656 GCA_036405615.1 Prosthecobacter sp.
TCGCTTTCCAACACCTACAAAGGCAAGGTGCAGGATGATGCGAAGGCCCTGAAGCCCTTCGTGGACGCCGCCAAAGCCGGCGGCACACCGCTGACCTTTGCGATGACTTTCCCGCCCGGAACGCACGCCATGTGGATCCGCTATTGGCTGGCCGCAGGCGGCATCAATCCGGGAGACGCCGCCGGTGGCAGCGCGGACATTTCCCTCATCACCATTCCGCCGGCCCAGATGGTCGCGAACATGAAGGTGGGCAAGATGGATGGCTTCTGCGTGGGCGAGCCATGGAATGCCAAGACCATTGCCGATGACATCGGCTACACAGGCATCAACACCCAGGGAATCTGGAAGGACCATCCTGAAAAGGCCTGCGCCTTCACCGAGGAGTTCGCCGCGAAGAATCCCAAGACCGTCAAGGCCGTGCTGAAGGCGCTGCATGAGGCCAGCGTCTGGCTGGACAAGATGGAGAACCGTGAGGAGCAGGCGCGGATCGTCAGCGCCGCCACCTACATCAACTGCCCGCCGGAGACCATCCTCGGCCGCCTTCAGGGCAAGTACGACATGGGCGACGGGCGCAAGTTCAAGGACCCGAACTACATGATCTTCAGCGACCGCAACTGCAACTACCCGCAGCCGAAATACTGCAAGTGGTGGCTCACGCAGCTTCGTCGCTGGGGCTTCGTGGAAGGCGCTCCCGACTATGAGGGCGTGACCAAGCAGGTGATGCGCGCAGACATCTATGAAGAGGCCATGAAGGAGATCGGCCACGTCCACGGCGGCCTCGACGAGAAGCCCGAAACCTTGGTCGACGGCGTCACCTTCGATCCGAAGGGGGATCTCGAAGCCTACGCCGCCTCCTTCGCGGTGAAAACTCTCAAAGCTTAACCCCAAAACCGCATAGCCGTATCATGCACCTGATCCAACGCTTCAAGCTTGATTCCCTCCTGCTCCCCCTCGCCGCCATCCTGGCATGTGGCATTTTCTGGTATTTGATTGCCGGAAAATCCGTTGTCAGCGAGAAGGTTGACGACTTCGGAGACAAGGTCAAGGTCACCAAACGCGAAGGGCTGTCCGCAGACCTGCCCACCCCGGCAGAGACGTGGACGGCGAGCAGGCTCTACATCACAGAGCCCTTCGCGAAGCGTGGAGAGTTGGATCAGGGCATCTTGCGGTTCACCTGGATGTCCCTGGTGCTGGTCGCCCAGGGATACGCCATCGCACTCCTCGTGGGGACGCCGATTGGCTTCTTTTTAGGCCTTTCGAAGCCATTCACAAAGGCTTTTGACCCGATCATCCAGGTGCTGAGGCCCGTGTCACCGCTCGCCTGGCTGCCACTCGGCATGATCCTCTTCAGCGGTGTCAAGATCATGGATGGCGACGGACGAACGACATTCGGGGCTTCGGATGCGGCCGCTCTCTTCACCATCGCCATCTGTGCCATGTGGCCCACAGTGATGAACACCGCCGTCGGTGTGCGGGCCGTGCCGCAGGATTATTTGAATGTGGCCAAGGTGCTGAAGCTCTCGAAGAGCAAGACGCTGTGGAAGGTGCTTGTGCCCGCCACCCTGCCTTACATGTTCACCGGTTTCCGTCTCAGCCTCGGCATCGCCTGGCTGGTCATCGTGGCGGTGGAGATGCTCACCGGCATGCCCGGCGTGG
>DASWXG010000475.1:0-6015 GCA_036405615.1 Prosthecobacter sp.
CATTCAGCACGGGACGCATGCCACGGCCACCGCCGCCGGCGCTGGCCTTGATGATGACGGGATAACCAATTTTACGCGCCCACTCCAGGGCCTCTTCTTCCGTGGTGATCAGACCCTCAGAACCAGGAGTGACAGGCACGCCGGCTTTCCGGGCGGTGGCGCGGGCCACGTTCTTGTCACCCATCATGGAGATCACACGGGAGCTCGGCCCGATGAACTTGATTTTGCACTGCTCGCACACGTCGGCGAACTCGGCCTTTTCGGAAAGGAATCCGTAGCCTGGGTGGATGGCGTCCACATTGGCAATCTCCGCAGCGCTGATGATGCGGCTGATCTTCAGGTAGCTTTCGCTGCTGGGGCCTGGCCCGATGCAGATGGCCTCATCGGCAAGATGGACATGCATGGAGTCCACATCGGCCTCGGAATACACGGCAACGGTTTTGACATCGAGCTCTTTGCAGGCGCGGATGATGCGAACGGCGATCTCACCACGGTTGGCGACGAGGACTTTACGGAACATGCGGAGTGCGGGAGGAAGGAAAAATTGGGCGAATCTTGTCTCTCAGAACAATTTGTCTTCCTGCTCCCGCCTGACCCAAAACAGGCCAGGGGGGACCAGGAGTTTTGGACCATAGGTCTTACGCCTTCAGTTCGAACAGCGGCTGACCATACTGTACAGGCTTGCCGTCTTCGACGAGCACACGGGCGATGGTGCCGCGGACTTCAGCCTTGATTTCGTTCATCACCTTCATGGCCTCGATGATGCAGACATTGGAATTTTCATCCACCGGGTCTCCGATGTTGATGAAAGCTTTTTCCCCCGGGGCGGCGGAGCGGTAGAAAGTGCCGACCATCGGGCTGTTGATGGTAGGGCCAGCAGGCTCGGCTGCGGCGGCAGCAGGGGCTGCCGGGGAAGCTGCGGCCGGGGCTGCGGCAGCTACAGGAGCCGCTGCCACGGCGACCGGGGCTGCGGAAGAAGCGACCGGGAGGTGCTTCAGAAGTTCCTTGGCGGCCTGGAAATCAGATCCGCGCCGCAGTTCGACCTTGGATCCTTGGTTTTCGAAATGAAAATAACTGAGGTCGTTCTCGGCCATGAGGGCCACGATCTGCTTGATCTGCTTCAGGTCCAAAGCGGTGGCCTCCTTCTCGTTAGATTTGTTGTCGTCCATTAATGGGTGTGAGTGCGATTGGCGGTAGCGAGGTTAGCCCCTCTGTCTGCCGTGGCAAGGATAAAGAAAACGCCAGACGTGATGGCGGCGGCTCAGCGTGAGCCTTTTTTGCCCGAAGAGCGCTTCACTGACGCGCGAGGCGGCCGGCTGGAGGAGCCGCTTTTGCCACCGGAGCGCGGCCTGTCGCCAGACCGTGTCTTCTGGGTCTGGCGGCCTTCACTGCGGCCCTTGCGCTCGCTGGAGCGCGGTGCGCTGCCCTCTTTGGAGAAGCGAGCGCGAGATCCCCGTGGGCGCTCCTCGCTTCGACCGGAGGCTTCCCGGCCACCCCGGGCTGAAGGCCTTTTTACCGTGCGGCGGGGGCGGGATTCTCCATCCATTTCCCCTCCCCCGCTCTCAGCAGGGCGTTTTTTGGCCGGTTTGGCAGGACGGCCGGTGCCGCCCTCTTTGGAAAAAAATCGTTCGATCTCGACTTCGGTCAGCTGTTTCCAGCCGCCTTTTTGCAGGTTCTTCAGTTCCAGCCAGCCAATGCGTGTGCGGGTCAGGCGCTCCACCTCAAACCCGAGCTGGTAGAACATGAGGCGGATCTGCCGCTTCAGACCCTGCTTCAACACCACATGGGCGCGATATTCGGTGATCATCCAAGCGCGTTCACACTTGGCCTGGCCTTCCTCTGTCAGCATCCCCTTCACCAGTTTGGCCATGGTGGTCTGGTCCATGGGTTTGTCCACAATGACCTCATATTCCTTCTCCGCCCCCATGCTGGGGTGAATGAGACGGTGCGAAAGCTCGCCCCGGTTGGTCATGAGCAAAAGCCCTTCGCTGTCTTTGTCCAGACGGCCGACGTGATGCAGTGTTTGAAACTGCTTCGGCAGCAGCGAGTAGATCGTCATGCGATCCTTCTCATCACTGCGGCTGCAAATGTAGCCGCGCGGTTTGTGCAGGGCGATGACAACGCCCGTTTCGGTCTTGACGGGTTTCCCGTCAGCCACCACGCGGTCGTCTTCGCTGACCTGCGTGGCCAAATCACGGATCACGTGCCCATTGATGGACACGCGACCTTCTAGGATGAGCTGCTCACACCCGCGGCGGGAGCCGAGGCCACACTGGCTGAGATATCGGTTAAGGCGCACGGCGGGAGGCGGGTGTCAGCCCGCGCAGCAGACTATTCGGATTTGGTCTTTGGCAGGCCGGTCGGCAGGCGACCTTCCTTCCACTGACCACGGGCCTTCATGAGCTTGATGCGCTCGCCACGCTTGAGGACGCTGCGCTTGGTGCCAACGGAACCGGAAGATTTGAGGCTGCGATGCTGGGACATGGTAAAATTGAGGGTGCGGGTTTGGAAAAAGGGTTGGGAGGATAGGCGACCTTGCCGTTTGCGCAACTTGTTTGTTTGTCCTGAGCATCCGCGCCCGCCCTTTGCCATCGTGGTTGCCCTCCCTGAAAGCCCGCAGAGATCTGCAAAATCGTGCCGTTTTGCTCCGCCGGGCGACTTCCCTTCTTGACCTCCAGGCCCATGCCAGCCAAGCCTTAAAACCCCCTCGTTTTTGCCATGTCTGACGCCAGCACCACCCCCATGATGAGACAGTACCTGGCCATCCGGCGGGAACTGCCCGCGGACGTGCTGCTTTTTTACCGGCTGGGGGATTTCTACGAGCTGTTTTTTGAAGATGCCAAGGAAGCGGCCCCGCTGCTGAATGTGGCGCTGACCAAACGCAATGGCGTGCCCATGTGCGGGGTGCCGCATCATTCTTCCCAAGGGTACATTGCCCGTCTCATCAAAGCGGGCAAACGGGTGGCCATCGCTGAGCAGACGACGGACCCGGTGCCCGGAAAAATTGTCGAACGGGCGGTGTCGCAAATCCTCAGCGCGGGCACCATCAACGACATCAACCTGCTGGAGTCCAACCGCGCCAACTATCTGGCCTCGGTTTTCCGTTCCGGTAAAAAGCTCGGCCTCGCCTACGTGGACCTGACGACGGGCGAGTTTGAAGTGGCGGAGTTCAAGGAAGTGGCGGAACTGGCCGATGAACTGGAGCGCATCCAGGCCAGCGAACTGCTCTACAGTGAAGAGCAGAAAGATCTGGCCGATGCCCTGGGCCGCCCCGCCTGCGCGCTTGAGGTGGAAGGTTATCTTTTCCTTCAGGATCAGGCCGAGCATGCGCTGACGCAGCATTTCAAAGTGAAATCCCTGGATGGTTTTGGCTGCCAGGGGCTGGCGGCGGCCATCTGTGCGGCGGGCAGCATCCTGCATTACCTGCAGTTCCAGCTCCGGCGCAATGTGGACCACATCCAGCGTCTGCGGGTGGCGCAAACCAGTGACTTTGTTTTGATCGATGCCGCCAGCCAGAGCCATCTGGAGCTGGTGAATGCACGGGGTGGCGCCCAGCATACCTTGCTCAATGCCCTGGACCGTACCTGCACCCCGATGGGCGGGCGCAAGCTGCGCCACTGGGTGCTGCACCCCCTCCGCGACCTGGAACAGCTGACCCAGCGGCAGGACATGATCGCCACGCTGCTGGCGGAGCCTCTTTTGTTAGGCCAGATCCGCACCCTGCTCAAAGAGGTGCGTGATGTGGAGCGCACCAGCAGCCGCCTCAGCCAGGGCAGCGGCAATGGCCGCGACCTGCTGGCCATGGCGGTTTCCCTGGAAGTGGTGCCTTCACTGAGAGCCACCTTGGAACAGGGTGCCGCGACCGTTGCCTCCGACCAGAGCGTCCTTTTCCACAAGCTCCTGACTCATCTGCACGACCTCTCGCCTCTGGCAGGGGAGATCCAGCGTGCCATTGTGGATGAGCCGCCGATGCAGATCAAAGAAGGCGGTGTTTTCCGTGCCGGTTATCTGCCCGAACTGGACGAGTTGCGCGACGCCTCCACCCTGGGCCGCCAGTGGATTGCAGATCTACAGAACCGCGAGATCGAGCGCACCGGCATCAAGAGCCTGAAGATCAAGTATAACGCCGTGTTTGGTTACTTCATCGAGGTGACCAAGGCAAATGTCGGCAGCGTCCCATCCGACTATCATCGCAAGCAGACCACGGTGAACGGCGAGCGCTACATCACGGATGAGCTCAAGCGCATGGAGGACAAAATCCTCGGCGCGGAGGAGCGCAGCAAAGCCCTGGAGTATGAAGAGTTTGTCAGCCTGCGCGGCAAGGTCTTGGGTCACCTCTCCGAGATTCAGGAAACCGCCGCCGTGCTGGCCGTGCTGGATGCCCTGGGTTCTCTGGCTGAAACAGCACGCCTGTTTAACTACACCCGCCCGGTGCTGAATGAGACACGCCATCTTTTCATCCGCGACGGTCGCCACCCGGTGCTGGACCAGAACCTGACAAGCGGCGAGCGGTTCGTGCCCAACGACGTCACGCTGGAGCCGGAGGAGAGCCGCCTGATTCTCATCACCGGGCCGAACATGGCCGGCAAAAGCACCTACCTGCGGCAGACCGCCCTGCTCACGCTCATGGCCCAGATCGGCAGCTATCTCCCGGTCGCCAGTGCGGAGATCGGTCTGGTGGACCGCATTTTCACCCGCATCGGCGCCAGTGACGACATCGCCCGCGGCCAGTCCACCTTCATGGTGGAGATGAACGAAACGGCGCTCATTTTGAACAACGCTACCGAGCGTTCCCTGGTCATCCTGGATGAGATCGGCCGCGGCACCTCCACCTTCGACGGGCTCAGCATCGCCTGGAGCGTGGCCGAGCATCTGCATGATCACGTCGGGTCACGTACTCTTTTCGCCACCCACTATCACGAGATCACGGCCCTTTCTGACAGCCGCCCTGCGGTGAAAAACTACAACGTCGCGGTGAAGGAGTGGAACCACCAGATTATCTTCCTGCGCAAGATCCTCCCGGGCTGCGCCGAGAAAAGCTACGGCATCCAGGTAGCCCGCCTCGCCGGCCTGCCGGAAAATGTCATTCACCGGGCCAAGGAAGTGCTGGCCCAGCTGGAATCCGGCCACCAGCCTGCCGAAAGCGTGACCGCCGTGCCAGCCGTGAGCAGCGTGCCCGCCCGGATCAAGAAACAGCGCCTAACGAGTGATGCTGAAGCGGGTCAGATGACGTTGTTTGGGTGATCCTTACCTTGCTGGCACGATTCACTTGGCTTCATCACAAGCCTGTGCTATGAGGCACTGTTCCCATGATTCTTTTCTCTTTCGCCTGATTTTCTGACCCCACAGGGCCTGGCCACGTTGCCGGGAATAATCGTCCTGCGCTGAATGAACAAAGCCGCGGGGCGATCAGAACATCGCATTTAGACAAGGCAAAGAATTATGACTCCTTCATCCGGGAGCGCTGTTGCGCGCTCCCATTCCTCGATCATGCAAATGATCCTGGAAGGCCGGAACTGGAAAGCACGGCTTACCCGCAACAACAACCTGCGCCAGCATGGCCACCGGCTGGCCAGCTGTTTCAAGCGCAAACAGTTCGCGGATATCAAAGAAATCTGCGCCCCCCTCTTCCATGTTCTTGAAACGAGGAGCAGGATTTTTCACGATATCCATCCTCAAGAACGGCCTCTCGTGGAAGCCGTTCTCCGATTGGGTGTTTATAAAACATGCTGGGCGCGGCCTCCCGAAGACTGGTGGCCGGATGAGAACCAGAGTGCTCCCGATCAATGGGCAGATTTTCTCCGTCATCTGATGGCGCTTTATCCTGTCCCGAGATTCATGGACTCGGCCTGGCTAATCCGGGGCACGCTCCACCATTTCGAACGGCATTGCTGGTGCACGTTCGCCCGAGGGCAAAGCCTGCGAAGCGTGGACGGTTTCCCAAACAGCATCTCCAAACGCGTCTTGCACCAGGCTATTTCCTCGGGGCTAAACAATGAAACCCTGGCAACCGCC
>DASWXG010000476.1:0-8335 GCA_036405615.1 Prosthecobacter sp.
GGCCACGATACCCACCACCTCCTGGTCCGCATTGTACTCGGGGACGAAAATAACGTGTGCCCAGCGCTTGGCATTACCCTGGGAGAAAGCGGTTTCAAATTCCACACGTTCCCCTGCAAACGCCCGCTCCATCAGCGGCAGAGTCTCCTCATGTGCAGCTTCGCCGGTCACCTCGCTGGCGTGTCTGCCAATCATCTCGAGAGGCTCGAGGCCGTGGCTGTCAGCATACGGCTTGTTCACAAACTTGTAGCAAAGCTGCCGGTCATACTGCGCCAGCAGCACCGGGGCGTGGTCTGTCACCAGGCGCAGCTGCTCCTCGCTGGCCCGGAGAGCGTCCTCCGCCTCGCGACTGTCCGTGATGTCCTGGGTGATGATGAGGCCCGCAACCACACTCTCGCTGCCATCGCGGATGCCCACCACACTGTTGCGGACCCAGACATAACTGCCGTCCGGCAGCACATCCCGCTTTTCAATGATGAAGGAAGAGCCGCCTTTCATCATGGCGTCAAACACCGCCAGGTTCTGCGCGCGGTCATCAGGGTGCGTTATGGTATGCACGCTCATGCCCAGCAGTTCTTCACGGGTCCGCGCCACCACCTCACAATAGGCGTCGTTCACCATCATGATGCGTCCCTCAAGATTGGTCTGGACGATGCCCGAACCAGCCTGGGCAAAGATGGCGGAGAGACGCGCCTCTCGCTCACGCAAGATGTTATCCGTCAGCTTGACGTCTTCGATATCGGTGTTGGACCCGTACCATTTGACGATGTTCCCGCTCGCGTCGGCAACGGGGACCGCGCGGTTCTTGAACCAACGGTACTGGCCGTCTGCGCGGCGGATCCGGACTTCCATGTCCACCGTGCTGAGGGAGTGTGCCGCTTCATTCCACGCGGTTTCGAGACGCTGACGGTCATCGGGGTGGATCGCCTCAGACCAGCCAAAGCCACGCTGTTCCGCCTCGCCCCGGCCGGTGTAAGAGCACCACTGGGGGCTGACGTAGTCCCAGCCTCCATCAGGCCCGCAAGTCCAGACCAGATGAGGCATGGCCTCCGCCATGTCCCGCCAGCGCAGCTCGCTGGCGCGCAGGGCAGACTCCACTTTCTTCACTTGGTCCAGCTCACGCTGAAGGCTGGTGTAAAGCTCGGCATTGTCGATTGCGATCGCGGCCTGGGCAGCCATGCCCATGAGGATGCCTTCTGTCGCAGCGGTAAACACACCAGGCCTGCCATGTCCAAAGAACATGCCGCCAATGACCTGGCCGGAGCTGGATACCACCGGAATGGCCAGGTAGCTGCGGACAGGGAGGTGGCCCGGGGGCATGCCATGAAACGGCGCATTCTTCCCGTAACGGGGGTCTTGCAGCACGTCATCCACTCGCACCACGCCCTCTCCCCTGAACGTCGGGCCGAAGAGTTCCGTGTTCCGCGGCATGGGGAATTTGGAAAACGCATCCCTGGAAGCGCCTGAAAGGGTATAGAGCGTATAGGCCTCTCCCTTCTCATTCGTGACGTTGTAGAAGAACGCGCCGAACTGCGCACCGCTGATCTCGCGGCACGCATCTGTGACACTCTGCACAATTTTCTCCAAGTCCCTTTCAGCCACCAACGCGCTGCTGACGCTGTTTAGCACCGCAAGAATCTTGGACTGCTGGCGCAGGGCCTCTTCCGTCTTTTTGAAAGTGGAGATGTCAAGATTGATGCCGGCCCAGCGGATGATCTGGCCGTTTTCATCACGGATGGGGATGCCCCTCGCAAGCACGGAGTGCCATTCGCCATCCACTCCTTTGACCCGGTGCTCGCGCTCCCAAAGCCCCCCGGTGAGCGCCTTGCTTTCCCACTCTGCGATGGTGGCCTCGACGTCGTCCGGATGCAGCACATCATTCCAGCCTTCTTGGGAACATTGCTCCTGGGTCATGCCGACCAGCCTGAGGAACGAATCGCTGGCATACATGTTCCGTCCCTCAGCATCGCAAACCCAGATGCCGTAGTTGATGGATTCGCCGATGCTGCGGTAAAGCTGCTCGCGGCGCACGAGTTCCTGCTCGTACTTTTTCCGCTCGGTGATGTCACGGCCAATTTTGGAAACACCGATGATGGTGCCCTCGGCATCGCGAATGGGAGAGATCGTCAGAGAGACATCCAGCAGGCTGCCGTCCTTGTGCTGGCGGACCGTTTCATAATGCTCAATGAACTCGCCTTTGCGCATCTTTTCCAGAATGGCAGGCTCTTCATCATGGCGCTCTTTGGGAATGAGCACGGTAATGGAACGTCCGACAACCTCTGACGCCTCATAACCAAACATGCGCTGGGCACCCTGGTTCCAGCTGGTGATTTGGCCATCCAGGTTCTTGCTGATGATGGCATCGTCTGACGATGTGACGATGGCGGCCAGCCGCTGGCGTTCAGCGGACGATTTCAGCTGCTCCAGCACCAGCGCGGCGGAGTGGGTGACAATGCGGATGAACTTCAGTTCATCTTCGTCGAAATGGGTGCGGTCACGGCTGGCGAAAGACAGCGTTCCCAGCAGCTTGCCGCCCGCCATCAGAGGATTGCACACATAGGTTTGGATGCCAAAGCTGCGGACAAGGTCAGCCTTGTCATAGTCACCGTGCTGGATGTCGTTGGCGACAATCGCCGTGCAGGTCTGCGCCACCGTTCCGCAGATGGACTGGCCAAACTCCAGCCGCCGGACGGAGCGTGCGGTTTCCTCAGAAATGCCCGCACAGGAATGCAGTTCCAGGGCATCGCCTGCGGAATTGACCATGAAGTTGAAATAGGTGTCTGCGCCCAGATGACGAGTGACCTTCTGGAACAGCTCCTTGACGACTGTTTCGGGATTCCGTGCGCCTAACAACTGTGCCAGCGTTTCCGAAAGCAGCTGCATGCGCTCGCCGCGAATCTGAAGATCCCTGGCCGCCCTGGCCTGTTCGACCAGCGGACGTGTCCGGCTGACAACGTTTTCCAGCAGACGGAGTTCATCGTCTCTCCAGGCGCGCGGGACGTCGCTCCCCACCGCCAGAAGGGTACGGAGATGACCGGCCTGCGAGAAAGGCGCGATGGAAAAGGCCCGGATGCCCAGACGGGCAAATTTCTCTGCGAAGTCGCGGGTGAACAGATGGCTTTCCACATCTGCAATGGCCACCACGCCCGCCGCCGAAGTACGCCAGAGAATCTCGGGCCCGAACTGGTCCGGCTCAAAATGGCCTTCTAGCTTCGGACGCTCTTCTCTCACCCAGTCATCCGTGATGGTCAGGCGCTCCATGGCGTCATCCGCTTCGATGAAACAGCAGCGGTCTGCGCCGAGGTGCTGCCCCAGCATTTCAGACGCCACCCGCAGGATGTCACGAGGCTCATTGAGCAGGCTGAGTTGCTGGCTGAAACTGCTGAGGAAGTTCGCGTGATGAACAGCATGCTGGCGTTCTTCCAGCTCCTGCTTCAAGGCCGTGGCGGTGGCACGGGATGCGGTGATGTCCTGGAAGATATTGATGGCCCCGATGAGGTTGCCACCTTCATCCCACAAGGGATCAATGCTGACGCTGGCGACCAGCCTGCCTCCGTCCGGCCTTTCGACTTCGGCCTCCACATTGCGAAAGCTGATGCCTTCCCGCACCGCCTGTGCCATCGGCGTATCCTCTGCTGAAATCACCTGGCCGTCACCCAGGATGACTTTTTGAAACACGCAGAACCGGGTTTGATCGTCATTCAGTTTCGGGGCCGCACCCCAAAGTTCCTGGGCGCGGGCATTGAAGAACGTGATGCGCCCCTCGCGGTCGCATGTATAGACGCCGGCCGGAAGCAACGAGAGCAGATGCTCCAAGCGGGCTTTGGCCTGACTGGCCACCCGTGAGGATTGCCGCCGTGTTTCCGCCAGCGCCAGATGCGTGCTGATACGGGCCAGGAGTTCCCGGGCTTCGAAGGGTTTGATGACGTAGTCATCTGCCCCCGCATCCAGGCCTTCAACACGGGCCTCGTCACCCGCGCGTGCGGACAGCAAAATCACGGGCACTTCCTGGGTTTCCGGATCTGCCTTCAGAGCATCCAGCAAACCGAAGCCGTCGAGCCGGGGCATCATGACATCCGTCAGCACCAGGTCTGGTTTCGAATGACGGACTGCTTCCAGGGCGGACTGCCCGTCGGCCACTGCGGTGACCTCAAACCGCGGTTGCAGCAGATGGGTGACATAGTCGCGCATGTCCGCGTTGTCGTCTGCGAGCAAGATTCGCTTGCGAGCTGCCGCTGACGTGACAGCCGGTGCCTGGGAGGGCAACAAGGGGTCCATTTCACCGGCAAGCCAGCGCCCTGCCTCTGCAGTGAAAAAGGCATCTGCCCGCCTCTTTGAGACAGCCAGGGATGAACGGATTTGTGACGGGGGAAGATGATCTTTCCCAACCGGCAGGCGGACAGTAAATGTGCTGCCTTCTCCGGCTTTGCTCTGAACGCTCACACTGCCTCCGTGGAGTTTTACGAGTTCCCCCACCAAAGCCAGCCCGATACCGGTCCCTTCATGGCTTCGACCTTCGGATTCCTGGATGCGGTAAAAGCGTTCAAAGACCCTTTCCTGGGCAGCTTCCGGAATGCCTGCACCTGTGTCAGAAACCGTCAGCTCTACGGCACCCGTCCGGCTTTTCAAGCTGACCGCGATGCGGCCTTTGAGGGTGAATTTGAAAGCGTTGGAAACGAGGTTCAGGACTATCTTTTCCCACAGATCCCTGTCCACATACACAGGGTCCTTCAAAGGCGGGCAATCCACGTCAAACTGCAAACCGGCCTTGGTCATCACCGGCGCAAAACTGGCGGCCAGTTCCGCCGTCAGTGAAGGAAGGTCCACCGGTTCAAAGGCAGCTTCCATCTTGCCAGCTTCCAGCCGGGAAAAATCCAGCAGGGCATTGACGAGCTTGAGCAGACGCAAGCCGTTGCGATGGGCCACCGTCACCAGTTCATGACCGGGGGCGGAGGCCTCGTTGCCAGCTTTGGCCAGAAGGTCCTCCAGCGGCCCCAGCATCAGAGTCAGCGGCGTGCGGAACTCATGGCTGACATTGGTGAAAAACAAGGTCTTGGCGCGATCAACAGCGGCCAGTTCCTCAGCGCGTTTTCTTTCCCGCTCATAAGCGCGAACATTGGACAGCGAGGCCGAGATCTGGCCTGCCAGCAAGTTGAGGAACCCCTGATAAGCGGTGTCAAAACCGCGGTACGGATTCAGCCCCACCAAAAGATGTCCGGCCAGCGTGCCAGCCCCCTGTTCCTGGATAGGGATGATCGCGGCAGAGACAGGCGGTTTGTCCCAGGGTCCGGCCGGAATGTCCGCAAACATCTGCGCCAGATTGTCCACCGTCTGCACGCCCGGCTCCTCCAAAACCTTTTTCAAAGGCCAGACCTCACCGGCCTTATCAAGCCGTACTGCCTGAGGGGCTGCGGAGTGGTTCTCTGGCAATCCGTGACAGCAGTTCAAAAGGGTCTGGCTGCCATCAGCATCCGTCAGATAAATCAGGGCAAACGGCAGATCCTTGGCCTGATGCCCGGCGCAGTGTTTGAAGGCTGCACAGAGTTCCTGTTCGGAAGTCACCCCGGTCAGCTGGGCAGC
This sequence comes from Prosthecobacter sp., assembly GCA_036405615.1. Taxonomy (GTDB): domain Bacteria; phylum Verrucomicrobiota; class Verrucomicrobiia; order Verrucomicrobiales; family Verrucomicrobiaceae; genus Prosthecobacter. The sequence goes on from DASWXG010000476.1 coordinate 5,581, forward strand.
GAGGTCCCGCAGAAATTTAAGACGGCGCTCACTGATGATCCGTTCCGTCTCCTCCGTGACCACACATAGCATGCCCCCGACCCCCCCGCCATCTGAAGGAATGGGGCTGTAGGAAAACGTATGGTAGGTCTCCTCCGGGAAACCGCTGCGCTCGAGAAACAGCAGCAGCCCTTCATCCCAGGTGGCAACACCGCTCTCAACGACTGATTCCGCGCGCGATCCCGCTTCTTTCCAGACTTCTTTCCAGACCGATTCGGCAGGTGCGCCCAAGCTGTCCTTTTTCAACCCCAGCGTGGGCAAGTAGGCATCGTTGCAAAAAAACCAGAAAGGTTTCCCCCACCCCATCCACATGGCAAAGCGGGAGTTCAGCATGAGGCTGACGGTAGTCTTCAGACTTTGCGGCCAACCGGGCAAGGGCCCAAGAGGGTGTGCAGACCAGTCATACTCCCGGATTCTGCGTCCCATCTCACCGCCGCCCATGAGCCAGTGCCCGTGACTGCCATCTTCTGTGCCGGCATGGATGGGATCCGCCTTCATGCAACCGCTTCTGTGGCAGCCTCCGCCTTGGGCAATTCAAAGATGTATTTCAGCCCGCCCGCCTCGGTGGTTTCAATCCGGCAACGCCCGCCCTGAAGCTCCACAAACCTGCGAGCGATGGGAAGTTCGAGGCCGCGGGCGGTGCGGCTCTGGTGCAGCTTTTCAAACGGGAGCAGAAGCGCTTCCCGCTGCTCCTCTTTCATTTCAGGACCGCCGTCCGTCACACTGAACTCATATCCGTCCGCAGTTTCCTGCCAGTCCAGCACGACGGCGGTGCCCCGGCGGCTGCGTTGCACGGCCTGCTGCAGCAGGTTTGCCCACACCGTTTCCAGCCAGGCGGCCACACCCTGTACCTGCGGCCAGTCCGAAGGTTCCTGAATCTTGATTCCGCCGTCCATGGCCAGCCGCTCCACACTCTGGCGTCCCGCCCACGCGGCCTGTCCCATGTCCACCTCTTCGTTGAGACGAAGCTCCACGGATGCCTTCGCGACCTGGCTTACCCGTTCAATGAGTTTCAACACCGTCTGGGTCGAATCAAACAGGGAAGCGGTCAAAGCCGCATCCTCCTCGGAATGTTCCGCCAGGATCTCTTTCAACAGTTCTGCGGTGGTGAACACACCGCTGAGAGGCGTGCGCAGATCATGGCTGATACGCCGCGCGATCGTCAGCACATCTCCCCTCAAACGTGCATTCTCCCGCTGAAGCGCATGCTGCTGTACCGCAGCACGGAACACCTGGGCCAGCAAAGGAACATGCCAGTCCTCCGGAGGAATTACGGCGAGGGCCGAACTGTGCAGGCTGCTGCTGAGAGTGACGGCTGGCCAGCGTGGCAGTCCCTCTTCCGGAGCCGCCCTGAACTGCAACTCCACTTCCTCAAGACGCGGTTCAATGAAGACAAGAAGGGCGTCTTGCGGACGCTGCAAAAGGACCTCATCCACGCCACCGGCCGGGACAGAACGGACTTCACCAAAGGCCTGTCTGGCCCCTGCCAGTGCGGCCTCGCTGGCAGCAGCATTTCGTTCTGAAAACAGGAGGTACAAATTTGGCATTGCGAAGAAGTAGCAGGAATTGTGCAGACCAGGGCAAAATGAGTCCACTGGATTCGGCGTAGAAGGCCATTTTGCGCTTACCCTGCCCCGTCGCCATTCAAGGCTGCCTGGATGGCGGACTCCAATGCCTGGACCTGGATGGGTTTGGTCAGATGAAGCAGGAAGCCGGCCTCCGAACTCCTGCCGATGTCCCGGTCCATCCCGTAACCGGTCAGGGCAATGCCACGAATGCCTTGTTCGCGGGCAAGCTCCTCCATCAGTTTGTAGCCGCTGCCATCGGGCAGGCCGATGTCCGAGATGACCAGATCAAAGGTCCGCTGGCGCACCAAAGCCCGGGCCTCTTCCACAGAACCTGCCACACCCACTTCGAAACGACGGCGGCGAAGCAGGTGGGCCAGAGCATTGCGAGTGGCCTCATGATCCTCCACCAGGAGAATCTGAACGGCTTCCCTGTCTTTGCTCTGCGGCAGCACTGGGGGCCGGGAGCTAGCAGCCGGTTTCTTGGTTTCCGGCATGAGGGGCAGGCGGATGACGAATACCGCCCCGGCTCCGGGACCGTCGCTGCATGCCTCGATCGTCCCGGCATGGCTGTGGACCAGCATTTTACAAATGGCCAGGCCGAGTCCGAGGCCGCCGAACCTGTGGGATCCGCCTTCACCCGCGTGATCCCCCTGGGCAAAGGCATCGAAGATGCGCGCCAGCTCCTTTCCATTCATCCCGATACCCGTATCCGTGACGCAGATCTCCACCCAGCCGGAGTCCGGGACTGTCTGGCTGGAGACGGTCACCGCGCCACCCGGAGGCGTGAACTTGACCGCATTTTTCAACACGTTCCAAAAGACCTGCTGCAGCCGCACTGCATCTCCCAGGACCGTGCGGGAAGGAGCCTGCAGGGACAGGTTGAGAAACAGCTCTTTCGCCTCCAGTTCAGACGCGACATTGGCGATGGCATCTCCAATGACAGCGTGCACGTCGACGGCGGCTTTATCGAGCGACATCTTGCCCCGGCTGATGCGGGTGATGTCCAGAAGGTCGTCAATCAAGCGGGCTTCGAGATCCACATTCTTGCGAATGGTCTCGAAAACAGACCGCACCCCTTCCGGAAGCGACTCATCTTCAGCCGCGTCGCTGGAGAGGAGCAGGATGGGATTCAACGGCGTGCGCAGTTC
>DASWXG010000477.1:0-6709 GCA_036405615.1 Prosthecobacter sp.
GGCCACTCTCGTATTTTATTTGGAGGATGGAACCACCCTGAATCATACGCTTGATGAGGGGACAACGACCATCGGACGTCATCCGGACAGTGTCGTCGTCCTCGAGTTTGCCTCCGTCTCCGGCCACCATGCGGTCATCGAGCTGAACGAATCCGGCTGTTTTGTCAGCGACCTCAAGTCCAGCAACGGCACCCGCGTCAACGGCGTGGAGATCGAAGAAGCCCAGTTGAACGACGGGGACCGCGTCGGTTTTGGCGATGTCCAGGCCGTGTTTGTCGCAGGCGACGTGGTGGATGCCCCTCCGCCTCCTTCTTCAGAGCCTGAGTTTGTACCAGCGCCGGAGATCCGCGCTCCGGAGGCTCCTCCTCAGATCCAGCGCACCAATTACCGTGCTCCGGCCCCGAAAAGAAGCTCCAAGGTGAAGACCTACGACGGAGGTGGCGGCGGATGCGGCACGGCGATCGTGGTCATCGGCCTGTTCATCGCCGCCCTGCTGGCCGGTCTCTACATGCGCCACCACAAGGAGACAAACGGGGGCAACTTCTTTGAAGACCTGTCGGAAAAGCTTCAGACCAAGCTGCCGAAGATCAAGATCGAGAAAAAGGCGGGCGAATAGAGACCGCTGAATTTTGGACGGCCGCCGCCGCGTTCATATCCGCAGTATTTCTGCACTATGAACCGGCGCACCTTTCTCAGTTCCTCCCTGGCGACCTCTGTGGCATTGCAGCCCGTTTTGGGGGCGGCGGCTCCGGGCGGCAAAACCCGCGTGGCGGTCATCGGCCATACCGGCCGGGGCGGCTTTGGCCACGGGCTGGACAGCATGTGGCTGGACATTCCCGGGACGGAGATCGTCGGCGTCGCAGATGCCGATGAAAAAGGCCTGGCCGCCACCTTGAAGAAGCTGAAGCTGGACAAGGGTTTCGCGGATTACCGCAAGATGCTGGCTGAGACGAAACCGGAGATTGTCGCCATCGGCCCCCGCCACATTGACCAGCATCATGAAATGGCCCTGGCCGCCCTGGGGGCCGGCGTGCGCGGTATCTACATGGAGAAGCCTTTTGTGCAGACCCTGGCCCAGGCCGACGAGATCGTGGCCGCCTGTGAAAAGACGGGAGGCAAGCTCGCTCTGGCTCATCGCAACCGCTACCACCCGGTCCTGCCCATGGTGAAAAAGATGATCGCCGACGGGGCCATCGGCCGTCCGCTGGAGTACCGTCTCCGTGGAAAAGAAGATGCCCGTGGCGGCTCCCTGGACCTCTGGGTGCTGGGTTCGCACCTGTTCAATCTCACCACCTACCTGGCCGGTGCGCCGAAAGCCTGCACAGCCACGGTTTACCAGGACAGCCGTCTGGTGACCGCAGCAGATGTGAAGGAAGGGGCTGAAGGCATCGGTCCCCTGGCGGGCAATGAGGTGCATGCCCGGTTTGAGATGACGGACGGGCTTCCTGCCTATTTTGATTCGGTGCAGAATGCCGGAACCAAGCAGGCAGGTTTTGGGGTGCAGATCGTGGGCAACGGAGGCATCATTGATCTGCGCATTGATGAGGAACCGCTGGCTCATCTGCTGGCTGGCAGCCCCTTTGACCCTCAAACGGCTCTCGGCAGCTGGATTCCCATCACCACCGCCGGGCAAGGCAAGGCCGAGCCGCTGGCCAACATCCGCAAGCTGGTGGGCGGGCATGTCGCCGCCGGGCAGGACCTCATCGCCGCCGTCCGTGAAAACCGTGAACCGCTCTGCAGTGCCAGGGACGGACGTGTCATCCTGGAGATGACTCTGGGCATTTTTGAATCTCACCGTCTGCACGGCCAGCGCGTGGAACTGCCGCTGAAAGACCGTTCGAATCCTCTGGCGAGGCTTTGAGGTAAATATTCCGGGCGATTTTTCCCGGATAGCCGATGTTGGGACGTGGAAGCAGAGCGTTATTTGGTTATCGATTTTGAAGCGACGTGTTGTGACAAAGGCACCGTGCCTCGCGGCGAGATGGAGATCATCGAAGTCGGGGCAGTGATGGTGGAGGCCGGAACCTTTGAGGTCATTGGCGAGTTTCAGACTTTCATCCGTCCCGCGCGCCATCCGCAGCTGACGCCGTTTTGCATCTCGCTCACTTCCATCACGCAGACGGACGTGGATGCAGCCCCGGCCTTTGCCGACGCTATGCCTCCGTTCAAGGAATGGCTTGATCGCCACCCCGGTTTCGTCTTTTGCTCGTGGGGAGATTATGATCTGAAGCAGCTCAACCAGGACTGTGACTTCCACTTCCTGCCTTCTCCCGTCAGCGCCCCTCACTGCAATGTGAAGCGGAAATTCGCAGAACGGCAATATCTTTCCAAAGAGCCCGGCCTGGGCGAGGCCATTCGGCTGGCCCGGCTGGAGTTCGCCGGGACACACCACCGGGGCATAGACGATGCGAGGAACATCGCTCGGCTGCTGCCCTATGTTTTTGGCAGCGCAAGCCTTCTTCGTGGCGCCTGACAGTCCGCACCCTGGTCAGGTTTGATGCGGATGCGCTTGCGCAGGTACGGTTGGGCTATGCCGGGGAAGCCGGGCTTCAGGAGCAGTTGTCTCGCGAGCAGGCGGGCAGAGCCGCTGCCAGAGCCAGACCAGCGTCACCAGCCCCACGCTGCCAAGCAATGCCGGGGTGAGCAGGTAAGACCAGTCGGCCTTGAGGGCGAAGACGATGAGAGGGTTGGACCCGGCGGGCGGATGCACCAGGCGCATGCCCAGCATGGCCAGAATGCACAGCCCCACGCTCAGCCCTTCTGCCCACCAGTATGGCCCCAGGCCATGCAGGGCTGCCAGACCGATGGCAGAACAGAGTACATGCGCGCCGATGACACGCCCGGGTTTGCAGAAGCCTGATTCTGGAAAGCCAAAAACCAGGACGGCTGAGGAACCGAAAGACCCCATCAGCAGCGGCAGCTGGCTGCGCTCGGTTAGGCCCAGCAGGCAGATGGCCAGGGCTCCGCCCAGGGCGGCGGCAGCAGCCTGCATCCAGCGTTCTTTGCGTCGTCTTCGCATCCCTCTGCTCACAGCAGGTTTTGGGCAGTTTACGCCTTCTTTCCACGGGGCAGACGACAACGGCGGCTTCTCTCATGTCTCCGTCCCCCTGCATTTGCCTCACAACCCGGCGTCCAGCCTGGAAACAAGAAACGATTTTCTGGTGTCTCACGCCACCATGAGTCCGTCGTCTGCCGCCGCCTCGCCCCAGGGATCTTCCGGTCACCGGACCAACCGGGATTTTCTGGTGGGCTTGTTCCGGGCTTTCGGAGGCGCGCTGGTGTTCAGCCTGCCGCTGCTGATGACCATGGAGATGTGGTCCCTCAGCGGTATGGTGGAAAAGGAACGTCTGGCCTTGCTGTTCCTGCTCAGCATCCCGCTGCTCGTCGGGCTGTCCCACTATGCCGGATTTGAGGAGACCTTTGGCATGCTGGATGACGTGGTGGATGCTTTCGTGGCCCTGGCGGTGGGGTTTGTCACCAGTGCGGGCATCCTGGCCCTGCTCGGGGTCATCACGCCAGGCATGGCGGCGGGCGATGTCATGGCCAAGGTGGCGGTGCAGGCCGTGCCGGGCAGCATCGGTGCGCTGCTGGCAGCCAGCCAGTTCGGCACACCGGAAGAGGAGGAGGAAGAACGGCACCGTTTTACCCGCTATGACGGGGAGCTGTTTCTCATGGGCGTCGGCTCCATCTTTTTTGCCTTCAACCTCGCCCCTACGGACGAGATGGTGGCCATCGCCAATCAGATGTCGGAAATGCAGGTGATCGGGCTGGTGGCTGTGTCGCTGGTCATCATGCATGCCTTTGTCTATGCGGTGAAGTTTTCAGGCACTCCGGAAACGCCGGAAGGAACACCGCGATGGAGCCTGTTTCTGCGTTTCACCATCCCTGGTTATGCCATCGCGCTGCTGATGAGTTTGTACATCCTCTGGACGTTCGGCCGCATGGACGGCGTGAGTCTGGAGACCGCCATCGGCACGACTGTGGTGCTGGCCTTCCCCGGGGCCATCGGTGCGGCGTCGGCCCGGCTGGTGCTCTGAGTGATGCCCAACCATTTTTGATTCTCGAGTCTATGGCTGCGAACACCCCAACCTCTGCCGCGAAGGCCAAAGAGAAAAGAAAAGCCCTGACGAAGGCTGCGCTCTCAGAGATTCCTGTGGCGGAGTGGATCGCCAGCGGCATCGGCCTGCTGCTGGTGGCGGGCACCGTGGGTTATATGGCGTATGCCGCCCTGACGAAGAAAAACAGCCCGCCGGACATCCAGGTGGAAGTCCTCTCCGTGCGACCGTTAAGCCGGGGTTATCTCGCGCAGTTTCGTGCCACCAATCATGGCGACCAGGCCGCCCATGAGGTGCATATCATCGGCACCTTGGGTCAGGACCCGGAGGCGGAGGAGAGCGACGCCACTCTCGACTTCCTCCCGGCCGGATCAGAGAAAACCGGCGGCCTCTTTTTCAGCACGGAACCTGTGAAGGAAAACCTGTCCGTGCGCGCCGCCGGCTACCAGGGACCGTGAAGTGGAATGAAGGGCCTATTCAAACCGCAGGCTCGGGAAGCTCGCGGCCGATCTCGTCCACGCGGTAGCCGAAACCGCTACCCTTCAGGGTGCTCAGGTCCACCACGCCATCCCGGCGGCGGTAGAGACCGGGATGCACGCGTTCCTCGAGGGTCGAGGCGTCGGGATAAAACTGCATGGCGTTGCATTCCACGCCCTGGATGGTGCCCGCGTGGGCGGCCAGTTTGACGTGCGGGATGATGGCCAGCATCGGGTTCGTCAGGTCCTGCACCATCAGAGGCATGCCGTGCGCCTTGGCCCAGCAAAGGCTGAGAAGGGCACCCGTCTGCGTCTTGCAGGTTTTGAGCGCCACGCCAGACCAGCCCAGGCGGCGGCCCAGGCGCACAAACTCCCAGTCGTGGGCGCTTTCGTCCAGGAACAGAGGTTTGCGGGCGGAGACGCTGCGGACGTCAATCTGGTGCGCTTCCAGATCATAGGGGAAGGGCTGCTCCACATACAGCGTGCGGGCATAGATTTCCGGGGCATCGGCCAGCAAGCGGTCCGTGATGTCGTTGACATACGCCGGGTCTTTCACGGTGCAGTTGAAGTCTGCACTCAGCCAGCGAACGCCGTTTTCCAGGCCGATCCGGCCGACTCGCAGCATGCGCTCGTAATCCCAGGCGGAATCGGTGCCGCGCAGTTTGATCTTCAGGCACTTCAAGCCATCCCGGCGAATCCAGTCCGCCAGCAGCACCGGGTGCTCATCGTTGGGTTCGCTGCCGGTGAGGTCGGCCGTTTCCAGCGCATCCACGCCGCCCACCAGGTGCCAGACAGGCAGGGTGGCCGGAGCTTTTTTGAGCAGGAAATCAGCCGGGTAGCGACCGGCGAAGGAGATACCGCTGCCCTCTTCCGGCGTGAGGAAGGCGGAGAGATCGCGGTTCATGTACTCAGCCGTGTAGGTGTCATACACATCGCAGCCCTGAAGGTTGCCATAGGCGTCATGCACGGCGATGTCGAAGGCGCTGAAGGCCACCAGGGAGCCCAGGTAAGGCATCTCAGGCCCGCCTGCCGCTGCATTGGCCGCCGCCAGTGTTTCGGCGAGGGGACCGTGGATGAAGTCCTGTCCGATTTCCATGGGATGTCCCGTGAACCCCGAAGCCGTAAGCCTTGCCGCCAGCTGGACGGAGAACTCCTCCATCCGCCGGGCGCGTTCCGCCACGGAGAGGGTGCTGGGCCAGACCCAGGAGACGCTCAGCGGAGTTTCACCCCAGCCGGAGGCCGTCTGCCCCAGGCGGTTTTCCACCGTGACGCGAGTGCGCAGACAGACGACGCTGGTCACAGTCTCCGGTCCGAATTTCAACGGCACGCGCATGGTGACGGGCAGGAAATACACTTGGGCCTGGGTGATGCGGATGTCCGTGTTCTTCATGGGGAAATTGGCAAAAAGTGGGGGGAGTCTGTAACCGGGGCGGCAGATTCACGTTGCAAGTTGGGGCGGGTGGTCGCTACTACGAAAACGCCGTCCATCAGTACGCGACTGTCCGCCCAGCATTGCGCGCCTATGCTCCGAAAATCCACAGGGATTCAAAGTCTTTTCGCCTGGCTGCTGCCCATCTGCGTTGGGACAGCGGTTGGCGGGGGCATGATTGCGTTGTTGGGCAGTCCGCCGCCCGCTGCTTCCTCCGGTTTGCTGGCCGCATCCCCAAATGTGGAAGAGGTGAGGCCTGCCCTGCTGCCCGGGCAGCCCCAGCCGTCTGCTTTGCTACCCAAAGAGGCACCTGAAGCCGAACCCGCACCCTCGCCACCGCCTCAGCCTGAGGCCGCGCCGGAAAAACTGGCCTTGCCCTCCCCCCCGCCACCCCCTCGCGAGCCGCTCGGCGGTCTGGTGCCTCCGCCGTTTAACCAGGTGCCGCTGCCGCCCTGGATTCCCCTGGTGGATGATGTGGCAGATCGTTTCCGCTGCGAGGTTCCGGACATCGGCGGCCTGCCACTGTTGAAGCTGGCGGTGCTTCACGATGATCCGGAATGGATCAGCCAGCTTATTGCGGGTGGTGTGGATGCCAGTGAAGTCTCGCCCGGTGGCGACACCGCCCTGTGCACGGCTATCCGCCACATGTCGGAAACCTGCGTCCAGGCTCTGGTGTATGGTGGGGCAGATCCTGCCCAGCCCGGGTTTGAAAACCAGCCGCCGCTGGCTCTGGCTTCGCTGCGGCGGGG
>DASWXG010000478.1:0-12439 GCA_036405615.1 Prosthecobacter sp.
GGGTCCAATCCGCTTTCCAGCCTGTTTTGAATAACAATCTTCCCTCACTGCCCAGATTCCGGCTCCTGCCCCGGTTGTACCGGCTCATCCTGACGCTGAGCCGGAAACACGGCCTGTTTACGCTGTCGAGATTTCATCACCGGTGGTTTGGTGGCGACCAGTACGTGGATATTCCAGGAGGCTCACGACTGTTCATCCCGGGGGACCCGCACTACTTTGGATTCCTTTCCGGCATTCATGAGGCGCATGTGACTGAGGCGATTGCCGCCTCGGTGAGAGAAGGGGACGTGTGCGTGGACATCGGGGCCAACATTGGCTATTTTTCCATGATCATGGCCCGTGCGGCCGGGGCGGGAGGCACGGTGTTTGCCTTCGAACCCGTGCCGGACACCTTTGCGGTGCTGAAGACGAATGCGATGCTGGCCCGGGAAGACGGTCTCAACATCACCCCGCAACAGGCAGCCATCTCGGCCCAAGAGGGAGAGTTGGTGATCGACCGCCAGGTTTACAGTACGCTGAACCAGGTGCGGGCTGTGGAGTCGGAACTGGATGCTCTGGACAGCCGTGTGAAATGTGTGACCCTGAAAGGCTTCCTTGAAAGCCAGCGAGTAACAGGGCAGATAGCCCTGCTGAAGATTGATGTGGAAGGGCACGAGGTTGCGGTGATGGAAGGCGCGTTACCGGTGCTGAGATCCGGCCAGGTGCGGAAGATGATCATCGAGGTCACCCCCGGGGAGGATGCCGTGCAGCTGGACCGGATGCTGGCCGGATGCGGTGCCAAAACCCTGGTCTGGACTGGCGGGGCGTGGCAGGATGTTCCCGTTCAAAAGCTGCAAAATCGCACGGATGTTCTGGCCCTTTTTCCTGTCACCAGATAGAGGCTTGCGCTGCGCTCCCGACTTTCATGACTCCTGCAGATCCCTTTTCCTTCAAGCGACATTCCAAGCTGAACCCTGGCCGCCTGTGGTTTACCATCAAGGCCAGGCTCGCTGAGAAGCTGGCGCTGCGAAACTTTGAGAAATACCACATTCCCCTGCGGTCACACGCTGTGGAGATGCCCGCCGTGCCGGCCTATGTCACCGAGGACACGGCTGTGACGCCACCGCAGATGCAGGTGCTTGTTCAGGCGGTGAAGGAAACGGAACATCTGGATGCCTCCCGTGTCGAGATAGGTGTTTATCGCGGGGTGACGGCCGCGATCCTGGCAGCGCAGACGAAACGGGATTACGCGGCCGTGGATCCTTACATTGGCTATGGCGGTGCAGAGTCGGACTTTGAAAAGATGCGGCAGAGGACTGGCTTTCTGCCGCACTTGAGACATCTGCGGATGACTTCCGGCGGAGCGGCTTCGGCTTCCCATGTGGAGAGGGCTTCGCTGGTGTTCATCGATGCTGTACATGACTATGTGAACGCGTCTTTTGACGGTCATGTGTGGGGACGGAAGCTGGTGCGGGGAGGTCTGCTGGCCTTTCATGACACGGACAGTCCGGGCTTTCCAGGGGTGCAGCGCGCCGTTTGGGAACTGCTCCACCAATCCCCAGCGGAGTACGCTTTGCATGCTCATGTAGACGGCCTGGTGGTGCTGCAACGCCTCTGAATGCTCGTTACACTGATTTGATCGCGGTTGCGGACATGAACACTTTGTGGCGGGCCAGGCCTTTTCAGGCACTGGCCAGAGAGGTTTCTGTGCTCGGGCTGGCTCCGCAGGATGTGGTGGCGGCCTGGCGGACACGAGGGCAAAAAGGTCGTTTGGCGCATGTTGCTGCGGAACACCCGGGTCTAACAGTCCTTCCGGTGCTTTTGCCTCCGGGCTGGGCCTCGAGGCTGTCCGGGGTGACGGCACCCTATCTGTGGTGGAAAATTTGCCGGGAGGCGCAGCAGCAAAGAGGAAAGCTGCAGGCGCTGGTGGTGACCTCGCCGCACTATCTGGATCTGGTGAAAAACGCGGGAGCACGGGTGCGGACTTTTTACTACTGCTCGGACGACTATGCCCAGTATGCGGACTGGGGGGGCGATGCCATTTTGGAAAAGGAGGCGGAACTGGCGCAGAGGGCAGATCACAGTTTTTTTGTTTCGCAGCCCCTGGCTGAGCGCGCCGTGGAGGACTATGGACTGGAGCCAGACCGGGTGAGCGTGTCACCCAATGCCACGGATGAAATGTTTTTTCAGGCACCTGAAGAAGAAAGGGAATCCGCATTGCTAAAGGCGTACCCTGCTCTGAAACGCCCTTTGCTTGGCGTGGTGGGTGCCATCAACTCGCGCCTGGATTTTGAACTCATCGAAGCCTGCTGCAACCTGCCTTCGGTGGGCAGTGTCGTGATGGTGGGGCCGGTGGATGGCCGGTGCCAGGATGCGGCGCTGGAGAGATTACGGCGGAACCCTCGCTGTGTGTTTGTGGGGGCGCAGCCCCATGACTCGCTGCCGGTTTGGATGCAGGTCCTGGATGTCGCTCTGATCCCTTACCGTGACACGGCGCTGAACCGCTCTTGTTCACCCATGCGTCTGTTTGACCACCTGGCGGCGGGCAAGCCGGTCGTGGCCACTGCTGGTTGCCCGCAGGTGCGGCTTTTTGAACCGCTGGTGAAAGTGGGAAACAATGCCGAGGAATGTACCGGGCTGGTGCAGACGGTTTTGAATGAAGAATCTGCCTCTGTAACGGAAGCCATGCGCAGGCGTGAGATGCGCCAGCAAGCGGCCAGGGAGCACACCTGGGCCAGCCGCAGCCACCGGCTGCATGAGACAATGAAACGTTATTTTTGATGATCCATGTCCTTCAATCCTATGAGTGAACCCCATCTGTCTGGAGCTGCCGGAAAAATGGTCAGATGGAGCCGTATCTCCGAAGATCCCAATGCACCTGAAGTAACCGGGGCGAGATTCCGTGCTCTGCAAGGGCGCAGAGCTCCCGAACTGGTCAAGGACCGGGTGGCTTACCTCGCGGGGGCGGCGGCAGGAAAGCGGGTGCTGGACATCGGTGTGGTGGCTCACACTCGGGAGGCTGTGGCCCACCCAGAATGGCTGCACGGGCATCTCAGGCGCAGTGCGGCCGCCTGTGTGGGGTGTGACATTCTGCCGGAGAGCGTGGCTTTTTTATGCTCGCAAGGCTTTGATGTGCGTCTGGCAGATCTGACAGAAGGGCCGCTGACGGAGACGTTTGATGTCATCGTGGCAGGCGAAGTTCTGGAGCACCTTTCCGCCCCGGGCCGCCTGCTGGAAAGCTGTGCCAAGATGCTGGCCCCAGGCGGCAGGCTGTATGTGACCGTGCCTAACCCATGGTATTTCAACATCATCGCCAAGAACCTGACGGGGCGCAGTCTCTACATCGACAGTGCGGACCATGTGGTGTGGTATGACCCGAACTCGCTCTACGAACTGGGGCAGAGATGCGGTCTGGAGATGGTGTCCTGGGCGGGCATCGAGGCCGGCAGCCCGGCGTCCCTGGCGGGCAGGCTGCTGTTTGGCAGCAGGCCGCTTTTGAAAGGGTTGGGGCTGGCCCCGGAACTTTTTGCCAAGTCGCTCCTCTATGAGTTTGCCAGTGACAGCAACCAAGCCTGAAGCTGAACCGGATGGTCGGGCGGATGCAAACGGCCCCCAAGGGTTGAGGGCTTTGCTGATCGCAAGCTGCTTTCCGCATCCGGAGAACCAGCGGCTGGGAGTCTGGGCGCAGTCTCAGGCTGAGGCTGTGCAAGGGGCTGGTGTGGACCTGAAGGTGGTGTCGCCCACCAGCTATGTGCCGGCTTTGCTGGGCAAGGCGGGCGTGGCGGCCTGGGCGGCGAACTGCCCTCCGCTGGCCATGCAGGGGCCTTTTCAGGTCAGCTATCCGCGCTGGCCGGTCTACCACTCCGGTCTGGTGCGGGCACTGACGCGGCGTTTTCCAGCGGCGGCCCTGGCGCTGGGCTGGTTGTTTGTCCGGAGGCATTTGCGGGAGCAGGTCCACAGTCACAGGCCGGAAGTGATTTTTGCGCATCACACCTTTGAAGGTGGAGAACTGGCCCGGCGGCTGCGGCTGGAGACCGGGCTGCCTTATGTCATTGCCGACTGGGATTTTGACGAGATCACAGACTGCCGCCGGTTTCCAAACCGCAAGCGGCACTACCAGAAGGTGCTGGCCGGGGCGGCGTGTGTGATCGCGACCTCGGAGAGGATGAAGAAAGACATCCTGGCCCTTTTCCCCGGAACACGCGTGACGGTAGGGCACTATGGCCGGGCCCCTTTGCCTGAGGCGATGTTCGCCAAGCCCCGGCCGGCTGACCGGGACGGCAAGGTGATCATTTTGAGCGCGAGCGGTTTTTTCAAACGCAAAGGCGTACCGTTCCTGATTGAGAGCTTCGCAAGAATCCAGAACCGCTTCCCGCAAGCGGAACTCTGGCTGGCAGGGGATGGGCCGGTGCGTGATGCTGTGCAGGCCGCAGCGGCTGCGGCCGGGCCCCGTGTCCGCCTGCTGGGGGCGCTGGCGCATGGTGAACTCATGCAGGAGATGGTGTGGGCGGACTTCTTTGCCCTGGCGGGCTGGGACGAGCCATTTGCCACCGTTTATGTGGAGGCGCTGGCAGCCGGAAAGCCTGTGGTGTGCTGTGATGACGGCGGCATTTGTGATGTGCTGAAAGACGGTGTGCATGGTTTCGCCGTGCCGCCGCATAACCGGGAGGCCCTGGAAACCGCTCTGTCTCGCTTGATCGGGGATGAGAATCTTCGCCGGGAAATGTCCCGCGAGGCACGTCTGCTGTTCAGTACGCAACTGACGACGGCCGCGTATGCCGGTGTCATCCGGCAGGAACTGCAACGTGCTGCGGCAGGAGGCGCAGCCGGAGCTCTATGAAGGTGGTGCACATATGCCAGCGGGATGATGCCGCCACAGGCGGGGCGGTGCGAGTCGCTGCGGAGCTGATGAAACGCCTGCCCGGTCTGGGAATTGATGCCCGCTGCCTGTTTGTCTATGGCACGCCGGGCCCCTTTGCTGCGGAATTGCCGGGGCGTTGTGACTATCTCGACGGGCGTCCTGGCGCGGGGGCTGTCGCCAGCTTGCTGGCAATGGCTCGCTACCTTGCCCGTGAGAAGCCGGACATCATCCACCATCACGACGGGCTCACATGGACCCATCTGGTAACTGCGCTGTGGTGGCCTGCCTTGAAAGTGGGCCATGCACATTTGGGATTCCCACGTCCGGAGGCGCGCTTCAGACACCGGCTGGCCGGATGGATGTTTTTGCGTGCGTATCACCGGTTGTTCGGTGTGTCCGACGCCACGTCTGCCACCTGGTTGCAGGCGGGGATGCCGGACGCGGCCGTGCACAGGCTGCCCAATGGCGTGGATGTAACCTCCTTCAAACCCGCATCCTCTGTCGAAAGAGAGGCTGCACGCCGCAGGCTGGGGCTGCCAGAAGGGGCAAGAGTGGCGTGTTTTGTCGGTCGCCTGGATATTGAAATCAAAGGCGTGGATGACTTTATACGGACTGTCGCTGCTCTGCCGGATACATGGTGGGGGTTGGTGGCAGGTGCAGGGCCGGATGAGGCCCGGCTGCGGCAGATGGCTGCTGAATACGGCGTGAGCAAGCGGCTTTCCTTTGCCGGCCTGCAGCAGGACACGGTGCCATGCTACCACGCTGCGGACCTTTTTTTAATGACCTCGCGCTATGAACCGTTCGGTCTGGTGGTGCTGGAGGCCGCTGCCTGCGGTGTCAGCGTTCTGGGTTATGAAGCGAATGGCGGCGGGGCTGAAGTTCTGAGAGCGCTGGACATTCCGGTGCTGGAGCGGCGGGAGGCTGCCGAGATGGCTGCGACAATCGAGCAGGAATTTGAAAACCCGGTTGAGCAGAAACCGGTGCTCGCCCGCAGACGTGAGAAGGTGGTGAGCAACTATTCCTGGGATCCGATTGCCGCAGAGGTGGCGCAGTGCTATGCCGCCTGGCTGCGTGAAATCCAGGGCGCGAAGTGAACTGATTTTTTGTTATGGCCGGACTCTATCTGTTTTTTCTGATGCTCATCCTGGCATGGATGTTTTTGAAGGTGCTGTGGAAGCCCAGCCTCATTTTTGAGTACCCGCACTTCATTGCGTCAGTGTTCCTCGTGTTCATCGTGCCGCAGGCCTTTTCGCTCCTGCAATTCCCAGGGTCGGTGTCTGAAGATGCGGTGGCGGACGTGATGCTGATGTGCTGCCTTTGCATGGCGGCGGGCATTGTGGGCTACAGCTTGAGCCCTTCTCTAAAGGTCTTGCGCCGTCTGGCGGTGGAGGTGGATCCAGGGCGGATTTTCCATGTGGGGCTGGTGTTTATCGCCACCAGCTACTTTTTCACCTATCTGCTGGCGACGACGGAGCAGCAGTTTACCGAAGCCAGCGGCCTGACGGGACGGGCGACGATTTACCTTTTCTTTGCCGGTCTGGTCTTCCCAGGGTTTGCCATCTGCCTGCTGCTGTTCTTGCAACAGCCCACGCTTTTCAGACTTCTGGCCACGCTGGTGGGTGGCATCATTCCCCTGATCCACGTGCTGGGGGCGCGGCGTGAGCCTGCAGTGATGCTTGGGCTGACGGTGGTTCTGGGGCTCTATTACGCGCGTCGCAAGGTGCCTTCACGGCTCCTCATTTTTGGTTCGCTCGCCTTTGTCATGCTGGCGATTCCGGCCACGGGGACCTATCGTGGGCTGGTCCTTTATAACGGTGAAATCGGGGCGCTGAAGCAGCTGGATCTGTGGGGAAACTTCAAGGATTATTTCAGCCGCGAGTCGGTGCTGGAACTGCGTAACGGCGCGGCGCTGATTGAGAGTACGAAACGTTTCTCCCGCTATGATTACGGGGCAGGTTACTGGAACCAGATCGTATTCAGGTTTGTGCCTGCGCAGTTTGTCGGAATGGACCGGAAGAATGCTTTGATGATCGGCACGACGGTGGAGAAGATGAACATGGACCGGACCGAAAACGGGTATGAAATCTCCACCGGTTCAACCCTGACGGGGATGGGGGATTCATTCAAACATTTTGGCTGGTTTGGCTGCCTGTTTTTTCTGGTTCTGGGTCTGTTCTTCCGCTCCCTATGGCTCGCTTCACTGCTGCCGAATGCGATGTTTGCCCAGCTTTTGTACATTCTGGTCTGCACCTCCGGCATGCGTGCGGTGACCCACCAGACGACAGACTTTTTGCCAGGACTCATCTACCAGATTGTGTTCCTGACGCTGGGCATCGTCTATGCCGGGAAGCGGAAGCCCAGAGTGCAGCCGCGAAGGCCGGGCTCTGTCCGCCCCCTTCCGCAACGATGAAGGCCCTTGCCGAAAAGACGTCCTGTTCCTTCCCCCCTGCTGCCATGCGTGTCGCCCTGCTGTTTGATCACTTCGGTCCCTACCACCTGGCGCGG
Source organism: Prosthecobacter sp. (assembly GCA_036405615.1). GTDB lineage: Bacteria > Verrucomicrobiota > Verrucomicrobiia > Verrucomicrobiales > Verrucomicrobiaceae > Prosthecobacter. Next base: position 7,346 of record DASWXG010000478.1, read on the forward strand.
CTGCGCGGGGCGGCTGCGGCGGGGTTGGCGGTAACGGGAGTCGAATTTTACGCGCGCAGCCGGGACTATGCGTGGGCGCCCTCCGATACGGCGGGGCTGCCGGTGGAGACTGTATGCAGGGGAGCGGAGATGACCAAGGCGGAGTTTCGCGCGGCTCTCTGGGCCCTGCTGGACCGGCTGCAGCCGGATGCTGTGACGATCCCCGGATGGGCGGGGAGAGACGCAATGACGGCTCTGCTCTGGTGTCAGACACGGCAGGTCCCGGCGATCATGATGTCTGAAAGCTGTGCGCATGACGAGGTGCGCACGGGCTGGAAGGAAGGCGTGAAGCGGATGATCCTGGCCTGCTGCCCGGCAGCGCTGGCGGGCGGCAGTCTGCACCAGGCCTATCTGGAGGAACTGGGCCTGAAGAACGAACAAATTTCACTGGGCTATGATGCGGTGGACAATGGCTATTTCGCCGAAGGAGCGCGACAGGCGAGGGAGAAGGCTGGGCGTGACCGGCCGGGCCTGTTCCTGGCAAGTGCCCGGTTCATCGAAAAGAAAAACCTGCCCCGGCTGGTGGCGGCTTATGCGCGCTATCGCCAGGCGGTGCGGGCAGGAGGTGCTGCCAGCAAGGAACCGTGGTCGCTCCTTTTGTTAGGTGACGGCGAGCTGCGGCCGGCGCTGGAAGCTCAAGTGGCGGAACTCGGCCTTCAGGGGTGTGTCTCGATGCCCGGTTTTTTGCAGTATGAAGAGCTGCCCGGTTTTTATGCGCGAGCCTCTGCCTTCATCCATGCAAGCACGACGGAGCAGTGGGGGCTGGTGGTGAATGAGGCGATGGCGAGCGGTCTGCCGGTACTGGTTTCCAACCGCTGCGGAAGCGCGGCAGATTTGGTGAAGGAAGGCATCAACGGTTTTACCTTTGATCCGCAGGACCAGGAGGCCATGACGCGCGGGATGATCCGCCTGGCTTCGCTGCCGGCAGATGAGCTCATTCGCTTCGGACAGGCCAGCCGGGAGATCGTTGCCCAGTGGGGACCCGAACGTTTCGGGCGCGGGCTGCGTGAGGCGGCGGAAAGGGCGGTGAAGTCAACCCACCGCGCTGGCTGGCAGAACCGTATGCTGGTGAAGCTGCTCTCCAGCCGGTGAACGGTGAAAAAGGATCTGATGTGGATGGCATGAAGGTGGCGTTTGTCATGGACAGTGTCTCCCGGAAGGCCGGCGGTCTTCTGGGTGCCTGCCAACGTCTGGCCCAAAGAGGCAGGAGCGGGCATGGCGAAGATGTGCGGGTGTTTGGCGTGCGGGATGCGGAGACGGAGAAAGACCTGCCATCCTGGTCGCCAGTGCCGGTTTCTGTGTCAGGGGCCTCAGGGCCGCGCAGCCTGGCGTTTGCGCCGGCGTTGGGTTCAGCATTGGAGGCCTTTGCTCCAGATGTGGTGCATGTGCATGGATTGTGGAACTATCCATCCTGGGCGGGGTGGCGCAGGCGGCGGAAGACCGGTAAGGCGGAGGTGATCCATCCGCATGGCATGCTGGACCCGTGGGCGCTGAATCATTCACGGTGGAAGAAGCAACTGGCGCTGAAGCTGTTTGAACGCTCGCATTTGAGCGAAGCCTCCTGTCTGAGGGCCTTGTGTGAGGCCGAGCGGGAGGCAATGCTGGCTTTAAACCTGGGGGTTCCCGTATGCGTGGTGCCCAATGGCATTGACCTGCCTGATGAGGTGGCAGCTCCGGTGCGCCGATCTGAAAGCGGCGTCAAGACGTTGCTTTATCTAGGAAGGCTGCACCGCAAGAAGGGGCTGCTGGTCCTGTTGGAAGCCTGGGCCGAATTTGCAAAGCAACGTCCCCAGGCAGCTTGGCGGTTAGTGGTGGCAGGTTGGGACCAGGACGGTCATGAGCAGGAACTGGAGGAGTCTGCCACACACCTGGGGCTGCGCTGGCTGGACAGCCGTGACAAGGGTGCCGGTCTCTCCGCCCCAGAAGCCGGCACCGTGGAGTTTTGCGGGCCGAAGTTTGGCTCTGACAAGGATGCGCTTTATCGAGAAGCGGATGCTTTTGTGCTGCCTTCTTTGAGCGAGGGGTTGCCGATGGTGGTGCTGGAGGCCTGGGCTCACTCTCTGCCGGTGCTGATGACACCGATGTGCAACCTGCCGGAAGGTTTTGAAAATGGTGCGGCCCTTTGTGCGCAACCTGAGGCGGGTTCGCTGAGGGAGGCGTTGCTAAGGCTGGAGGCGATGCCTTCGACAGAGCGTTCGGCCATGGGCCTGGCAGGACGGCGGCTCGTGGCGGAGCGGTTTACCTGGGAAAAAGTGGCGGCGCAACTGGCGGCGGTGAACGCGTGGCTGGTGGGCGGCGGCCCGGCGCCAGCCTGTGTGAGGCAGTGATGGAGAACCCGCTTCTTGCATCTTCCGGGTCCCGGGTTGAAATCAGCATGATCTTATGAGTGGCGCTGACGTCCAGAGCAACCGAACGATGGCGAAGTACACGGCCCGCGAGCAGGTGCTGCGTGTGCTGTGGGCGGCAGGACAGGTGGTGTTCCGTTGCAGCCCGAGGCCTCTGTTTGGCTTTCGCCGCTGGCTGCTGCGGCTGTTCGGCGCGCGCATCGGCCAGGCGGTGAATGTCTATCCCTCCAGTCACATTTATTTTCCATGGAACCTGGAGATGGGGGATTGGTCTTGTCTGGGAGAATGGGCGCTGGTTTACAATCTCGGCCCGGTAAAGATCGGAGAGCGGGCGACGGTGTCTCAGCGAGTCCATCTCTGCGCGGGGACGCATGATTACCGTGATCCCGCCATGCCGCTGCTGAAACTGCCCATCACGGTGGGTGCTTCCGCCTGGGTCTGCGCGGATGCCTTTGTGGGGCCGGGCGTGACGGTGGGCGAAGGGGCTGTGGTGGGCGCGCGTGCCGTGGCGGTGAAGGATGTGCCACCGTGGGCCGTGGTGGCTGGAAACCCTGCCCGGGTGGTGAAGGAACGGCCAAGGCCCGGAATGGAAAAGAAGGCATGATGAATGCGCCTCTGCCAGTCTCTGTCTGCATCCCCGTGAAGAACGAGGAGGTGAATCTGCCGGTGTGTCTGGACGCGCTGAGGGCGGCGTTTGACGAGGTGGTGGTGGTGGACTCCGGCAGCACGGACGGCACACTGGAGATCGCACGGGCGGCGGGGGCCACGGTGCTGCAGTTTCAGTGGGACGGCCGTTTCCCCAAGAAGCGCAACTGGGCTCTGCGTAACCATGCCTTCAAGCACCCGTGGGTGCTGTTCATGGATGCGGACGAGCGGATGAACGCGGACTTTGTGGAGGAGCTTCGGCGCACGTTGCCGGGCACCCCGCACAGCGGCTTCTGGATCTCGTTCACCAACTGGTTCATGGGCGTGCCGCTGCAGCATGGCGATGTGTTTCACAAGCTGGCGCTGTTTCGCACCGGGGCAGGGGAGTACGAGCGTTTCCCTGAAGATGCCTGGAGCCATCTGGACATGGAGGTGCATGAGCATCCGGTGCTGGCCGGAACAACGGGGGAACTTGGGACGCGGCTGGAGCACCACGATTACCGGGGGCTGAAGAACTATCTGGCGCGGCACAACGAATACTCCTCCTGGGAGGCAAACCGCTACCTGTGGCTGGAAACGGCAGATGACACAGCCTGGCAGGCGCTCAACCAACGGCAGAAATTCAAATACCGTCATCTGGAAGCCTGGTGGCTGGCGTGGCTGTACTGGGCGGTGGCGGTGTGGCTGAAAAAAGGTTTTATGGATGGCCGGGCAGGTCTGCATCTGGGCGCGCTGAAGCGGCGTTACTTCCAGGAAATCCGGCTGAAAATTCAAGAAGCGAGGAGGACAGGCAAGAGAGCATGAAAACGGTGCATCTGGTGGTTCCCTGCTACCGCGAGAGCGGGCGTATCGGCGTATTTTTGCCGGAGCTTTGCACCGCCATGGACCGGCTGGGCGGCGTGCGGGTGCTGGTGGTGGAGGACGGCTCCGGAGCGGAGGAACAGACTCGCATGAAGGAGCTGATTTCGGGCTGGCGGCAGACACATGCCTCTCTTGATGCGCCGCTTCTCCTGCCGGAAAACGCAGGCAAAGGCGGCGCAGTGTACGCGGGCTGGGCCAAGGCTGGCGGGGCGGACCTGCTGGCCTTTGTGGATGCGGACGGTGCCTGCCCGGCACGGGAAGTGGTGCGGATGATCACAATGGCGCGTTCCGGTGACCACGAAGGACGGGCGCTGTTTGCCTCAAGGGTGAAGATGCTGGGGCGGCGCGTGGAGCGTCTTTTGAAGCGTCACTTGTTAGGTCGTGTCTATGCCACACTGGTGTCGGAACTGCTGGGCATCCCGGTTTACGACTCTCAGTGCGGGCTGAAGTTGCTGCCGCGCGCGGACTATGAGCGTGTGGCGGGCGGACTGGGCGTGCACGGTTTTGCCTTCGATGTGGAACTCATGGTGGCGCTGCTGGATGCCGGAGTGCCGGTGGAGGAGGTGCCGATCGACTGGCACGAGATCCCGGGCGGCAAGGTCCGGCTGCTGCGCGACTCTCTGCACATGGCCAGGGACGTGTGGGACATCCGCAAGCGCCGGGGTGGAAAACGCTGCTGAAGATCAGGATCAAAGAGAGAAGGACGACGATGCGAATTTTGCTGCTGAACCAGTGCTTTTATCCGGATCATGTGGCGACGGCCCAATACCTGACGGAACTCGCCCTGGGGCTGAAAGAGGCCGGGCATGAGGTGACTGTGGTGGCCTCTTCGCGCGGCTACGACAATCCTCAAAACCGCTATCCGGGGCAGGAGAACTGGCGTGGCATCGAGATCCGCCGCATCTGGACACCGGGCCTGGGCAAGAAGGCGAAGTGGCGGCGGCTGGTGGACTTTGCCAGCTTCTGGCTGAGTGCGACGCTGATCCTGCTGCGGCTTCCGCGTTTTGACGTGACGGTGTGCCTGACCTCACCGCCGCTCATTTCCACTTTGGGTACCGCCGTGGCTGCGCTGAAGGGCGGCGCGGTGGTGCCATGGGTGATGGATCTGAATCCGGATGAGGCGGTGGCCGCAGGCTGGTTGAAAGAGGGCGGGGTGGCGGAGAGGGTAATGTCTTTCTGCCAGAACTGGAGCTTCCGGCGCGCG
>DASWXG010000479.1:0-5513 GCA_036405615.1 Prosthecobacter sp.
TCCAAAGAGGATTGCAGAATTCAAACTCCACGTCTGTGTGCTCTGCCACAGCCCGGCGGTATTCGGCCTCCAGTACAGTGCCGCGTGTCTCGGGAAAAGCGTCCCAATGGCATTTCCCCAGCAGGCTTCCCTCCTCTCTCAGATGGGGAGCCAGCAACCGGATGGCCGCCTCATTCACGTAAGTGAAGCACCAGCTCTCATCATAGGCACAAAAGGCGTCTCCGATGCTTTCGAGCAGCCGGACGATACGCGCCTCCCCCTCACCGGGCAAGATCCGCGCGGACAAAGGGAGTGGTGAAACAGCCTCCATGATAACCTCTTTCAAACTGTGCTGGATGGAAGTTGCGGCGTCAATTCATGAGAACAGAAGGTCCGGCGCTCTGGCGTTGGCTGGTTGGGACATGGACATCATCCTCCCCCCGCTCCCACCATGCCCGCATCCGGTGCGCACATCCGGGCCGGGTCGAGCGCCTCGTTCAACTCAGTTTCGGAGAGACCCAGTTCCTCCAGCCGTTGCAGGCAGAGCTGCCTCACTGGCGTGCCGGTCCGCGCGCTTTCTTTCGCAATGGCGGCCGCTTTGTCATAACCAATTTTTGAATTGAGCCCGGTGATGAGGGCGAGGCTCTGCTCAATGAATCCCTGGCAGCGTTCCGGACGGGCTTCCAGCCCCTGGATGCAGCGTTCATCAAACAAACGCACTGCGTTGGCCAGCAAGTCGATGCTTTCCAGCAATGCCGTCCCGAGAGCGGGCATCATGACATTGAGTTCAAAATTACCGGATGCAGCACACCAGGTCACTGTGGCGTCATTGCCAAAGACGCGAGCACAAACCTGCATGAGACTTTCACACATCACCGGGTTGACCTTCCCCGGCATAATGCTGCTGCCCGGCTGTGTTGCCGGCAATGAAATCTCTCCGATGGCGCATTGAGGTCCGGACCCCAGCCAGCGGATGTCGTTGGCCACTTTGAAAAGGCTCGTGGCGATCGTTTTGAGAAGGCCGCTGGTCTCCACGAGTCCGTCCTTTGCGGACTGGGCTTCAAAATGGTCCTGCGCTTCGCGGAAGGGAATGCCGGTCTTTTCGCCAATGAGGGCAATGGCCCGGGCCGGAAACTCCGGGTGGGAGTTCAAACCCGTCCCTACGGCCGTCCCGCCCAACGGCAGTTCTTCAAGGGCCTCCACCGCCTTCCGGGCACGTGCGACTCCAAGCTCCACCTGACGGGCATAACCGCCGAACTCCTGCCCCAGCCGGACAGGCGTGGCATCCATCAAATGAGTCCTGCCAATTTTGAGAACATCCCAAAATTTCTCCCGTTTCCGGGAGAGTGCCGCCTGCAAGGACTCCAGTGCCGGGATCAGCCTGCGGGTGAGTTCCAGAGCAACGGCCACATGCAACGCCGTGGGGAAGGTGTCGTTGGAGGACTGCCCCATGTTGACATGGTCATTGGGATGCACCGGGTCTTTGGCTCCCACCGGTTTGCCCGCCAGCTGGCAGGCCCGGTTGGCGATGACCTCGTTGACATTCATGTTGGTGCTCGTCCCGGAGCCCGTCTGGTACACGTCCACCCCAAAATGCCCGTCCAGTTTTCCTTCTGCCACCTCGAGGGCAGCCTTGGAAATAAGATCTGTCTGCAACTCCGGCAAAAGCCCCAGGTAATGATGAACCTGCGCAGCCGCCCATTTAATGATGCCATAGGCATGAACCACCGGGACAGGGACCGGCCTCCCGCTTACCGGAAAGTTGAGGATCGCTCTTTGGGTGGAAGCTCCATAAAGGGCGGTTTCCGGCACAGCCATCTCTCCCATGCTGTCCTTTTCAAGGCGGATACTCATGCGGCTATGCTGGCAAAAAGCACCCGGGAAGCAAAATACATTATGGCTGTTCAGACCCGAATTTCAAAAAAAGAGAAGCCTCTTTGGCGACGAGCGATCAGGGCCGTTCTGCCGGATCACGCGCCGTGACTGCCGCCATCATCGGCCGGGTGTCTTCCTGGCCGATAGGCCGGGTGGCCACCAGCTGATCCTCGGCAAAAGGCTGCTCAGCATCATGCGCACCAATGGCGGCAATGAGGAAGGTGAAAGCCAGCACTGAGCCAGCCAGAACTGGTGTGAGGAACGTCTCTTTCATACAAACGTTCATCGTGCAGAATCCGCCGTGCGCGTGTCTCGGGTTGCATTTTTCAAAAAAATGTCACCTGACCAGCCTCATTCTCAAGGCAGTTCCTTCACCTTTCCGTCTGCCCCCGCACGCACTTTGCCGTCTGCTCCAATCAGGGGTTCAGGCTTGGCAACACGTCCCAAAGGACGCACTCCCGGTGCCTGCGCCCCATCCAGGCCCAGGTCATCCTTCATCGCCAGAGCCAGCTCACGAAGGCGCTGCACTTCTTCCGGGTGCTTGGTGGCAAGATTGTTCTCTTCGGCAATGTCCTGGCCCAGATGATAGAGTTCGCTTTTGTCAAAATGCAGCTTCCATGGACCGGAGCGGATGGCCTCCATCTTGAAACCCCTGTAGTAGTGAAACACTTCGTGCCCCTTGGCCTCTTTTTCACCTAACAACAGGGGTGAAATATCCCGGCCGTCCAGCTTGCGATCTGGCAGCTTGCCTCCGGCGAGGGCGGCAAAGGTGGGCAACCAGTCCATGTGGGCTGTAACCTCCTCCGTTTTCGAACCTGGAAAAATACTGCCGGGCCACCAGGCCAGTGTGCAGACACGGATGCCCCCTTCAAAGGTCTGGCCCTTGGTCCCGCGCAGAGGCTTGTTGTTGGAGCCATGAGGAATGGAGCCGCCATTGTCACTGGTGAAGATGACCAGGGTGTTTTCCTCCAGCTTCAGCTCGCGCAAAAGCCCGAGGATCTTGCCGACGCTGGCATCCACCTCCTGAGCCCAATCCCCCAGCAGGCCATTGGGCGACTTGCCTTTGAATTTCTCCGAAGGGTAAAGCGGAAAATGCACGGCCGTGTGAGGCATGTAGATGAAGAACGGGGCCTTCTGGTTCTGCCGGATCAAGTCGCAAACCTTGTCGGTGTAACGCCGGGTTACTGAAAATTGTCCCTCCACCCTGACCCTCTCAATGACATCGTTGTTTTCCAGCAAAGGCAGGGGCGGCTGGGCCGGTCCCCGGACGCCGGTTTCATCATCGGCCGGTGGCGCGGCTTTCTTCTTGCCGTTCCCCGCGCCTGCCTTGGGCTGGGGAATGGGCTTGCCCGGGTTGCTTTTGGACCCGTCTGCCGCCGGCCCCATGTCATTGGAATAAGGGATGCCGTAATAGGAATCAAAGCCCTGGGCCAGAGGCAGAAACTCCGGTTGGTCGCCCACATGCCATTTGCCTATGCAGGCGGTTTTGTAGCCTGCATCCTTGAGCACTTCCGCCACGGTCACCTCTTCAGGGTTGAGCCCCACTGCCGCAGCCGGGAAAAGTACATGAGGAATCGGCAGCACGCGCTTGGGATAACAGCCTGTCAGCAGCGACGCCCGGGAGGGGCTACAGACCGGGGCGGCATAGTGGCTGGTGAGTTTCAGGCCCTCCTTCGCCATCCGGTCGAGGTGAGGCGTGGATGTGGTGGACCCAAACGGTCCGATGTCCGCATAACCAAGGTCATCCACATTGATGAGGATGATGTTAGGCTTGGGCGCGGCCAGAAGAAGACCGGGCAGGGAAACCAGGGCAAGAAGGGCAAGGCGAAAGAACATGGGGACCGGAGAAACGGCGTACTCGCACGAAGCTTGCACGCAGGTTGGACTCTGAAATGGCAGAAGATTTCGAGACTGTCGCGGCGAGCGGATGTGCCGGCAGCCCTTGGTTTGACACGCAGGGTTTGCCTTAGCGGCTCCTGCCACCTGTCAGGCCCAGCGGCGGATGCGGCTGTCGAGCTGGAACACCTGGCCGCTGACACCGTCCAGGGTATGCAGAAAAGCGACAAAACGGGCCGCGTCTTCAGCGGTGTTCAAGCGGCCCAGCGCATGAGCCCCTTCAATAGCGGCCCTTTGCCGCTCCAGCAGAGGACGGCTCATGCGGGTGTCCAGGAAACCGGGCAGGACGCAATTGGCCCGGATGTTTCGCGCCCCGTATTCAGCGGCCAGACTTTGAGTCAGGGCGATGAGCCCCGCCTTGGCAGCAGCATAGTTCGCCTGTCCGGCCGGACCCGAAAGGGCACTGAAAGAACCGATGTTGATGATGTGTCCCCCGCGCTGCCTGAGCATGGGTTTCAGCGCAGCCTGGGCGCAAAGGAACGCCCCTTTCAAATGGACTTTTAAAACATCATCGAAGTCGCTGTCTTCCATTTTGAGCAGGGATCCATCCCGCAGGATGCCCGCACTGTGAACCAGCAGATCAAGCCGTGGCAGCCTGCCAATGACGGTCGTGACATCCTGCTTGTGGGCCACATCCATGTCTGCATGCCCCGGTGAATGGACGGACCAGCCCTGGTTTTCAAGCTCCTGCCGGATCGCCTGCGCCAGTTCGCCCGCGCCGCCGGTGATCAAAGCCACAGGCGGGGAGGGCGATGCAGGAGATTCAGAACTCATTTCGATGCAGCGCGAAGCGAACCGGGACTGCGGATTCACAAAACATTATCCATGCGCAGCCCGTACCGCATTCTTCAGGGAGCACCTTCTTTGGCGGCCGGCTGCGCACGCGGAACATCGGGTGGTGCCACGGGTTTAGCCTTGGCCTGGAAGGAGTCAAAGACCAGCACGCCTTTGAGGGCGTCCACAGCCCGCTCCAGCTGCCGGTCATTGAGATTCGCAATCTCAATGGCAGCAGCTTCACCCGTGCCATGCCCGTTGCGCCACTTCGCCACCTTCATTTCCTCATCTGTCGTCAGCACCGACACAATGTTGGGCTCCACGCCGTGCTGGTGAATGGTGCGGTGGCTGGGCGTGTAATACTTGGCCGTGGTCAGGCGCATGGCCGCGCCGTTCTTCATGGGCAGGATGCTCTGAACCGAGCCTTTCCCAAAACTGGTGGTGCCGACCACAATCGCGCGTTTGAGATCCTGCAAAGCTCCGGCGGTGATCTCAGCCGCGCTGGCGCTGCCGTGATTGATAAGCACTGCCACGGGGTAACGACGGGGCTTTTTTCCCTCCCTGGGTGGCGTGCGGTAAGGGGGCGGATTCTGGGAAGCGATGCGGCCTTCCGTCGTCACAACGACTGTACCCTCTGGCAAAAACTCTCCGCAGACGGCCACGGCGCTGTCCAGAAGGCCGCCGGGATTGTTGCGCAGGTCGAGGACAAACGCCTGCATGCCTGCTTTCTCCAGCTCGTCCAGCGACTCGGCCAGATCGTCCGCCGTGGACTGGGTGTACTGGGAGATGCGGGCATAACCAATTTTGTAATCCCCTGCCAGCTTGGGGACGAGCAGCATGGAGTCGTGCACAGAAGTCTCGCTGAGCACCTCGCGGACGAGGCTGAACTCCAGGAACTGCTTGGTCCCCGGGCGACGGACGGTCAGCTTCAAAGTTTCTCCCGCCTTGCCTTGCAGCAGCTGCACCGCCTCGGCCACGCCGACGCTGTC
>DASWXG010000480.1:0-2163 GCA_036405615.1 Prosthecobacter sp.
GGCCAGGCCACCCATCCCACAGTTGCTGCTGCCCGCAAACGTGTGGCAGCCGCTGCACTCAAACATGGCAAGCATGTCGCCGTGGCCTCCCTCTTCGGCCAGCGCGACCAGCTCGAAGCAGAAGGCACCCGCATCTACACACTGGGGGCTGACGTCATCGAACTCGGCAACGCCTTCCGCAAACTGGTGACTGACTTTCAGAAGACCCCGGAGCAGACAGCTTCGGACTCTGTCTACGCTTCCAAATAACCCGCGCAGCCTTCGTTTTTCTCACCTGCTCATGCTTCCTTCCTTTTCCCTCCAGGACCGTGTTGTACTGCTGACCGGTGCCGCCGGGCTGTTTGGCCGGGGCCTGGCCAGCGCCCTCGCCCAGGCCGGTGCCACGCTCATCATCGCCTCCCGCGACGCAGACAAACTGCGTGCCGTTGCCGAAGAGGAGACGGCGCTCGGCCACCAGGTGTTTGCCGAAGCCTTTGACCAGGGCGACGAAACCTCCCTCCTGGCATTGCGTGAACGGATCCAAAGCCGCTTTGGCCCCTTGCATGGACTGGTAAACAACTCCGTGCTGCGGCCGATGAAAGGAAGCAACGGCAGCGTGGCGCAGTGGGAAGACTCCATGCGGGTCAACGCCACCGGGTTGATGCTGATGCACCGCCATTTCGGCAGCGCCATGGCCGCAGCAGGGAACGGCAGCATTGTCAACATCGGCAGCATTCAGGGCATGATTGGCCCCAGCTATGAACTCTATGCAGGCACCACCATGGGAGACATGCCGCCAGACTACTTTTTCCACAAAGGCGGCATGGTGAACCTGACCCGCTTTTATGCCTCGCTCTATGGCCCCCAAAATGTGCGGGTGAACTGCCTCGCCCCCGGTGGCTTCTTCAACAACCAGCCGGAAGCGTTCGTGCAACGCTACAGCGAGCACACAATGCTGAACCGGATGGCCGATGACGATGATCTGGGAGGCGCGGTGGTCTTCCTGCTCAGCGACGCCTCGCGCTACATCACCGGAGTAAACCTGCCGGTGGACGGGGGATACACGGCCAAGTGATCTGACATTGTGCCTACGAACAAAGTTGCATGGACACAGCAGGAGTCTGCGTTTCCTCCGCCTGCCATGAAGTCGCCCTGGTTCCTTGCCCTGCTGTCCGCCATCTCCCTTACTGCCGCCGAGCCGGAAGTCATTCCCCTCTGGCCGGAAGGGGCACCCGGTGTCATGGCCCCGCCTTCCAAAGCCACAGCAGAGTTTATCCAGAAGAGAGCGGGCAAGAGCACCGTCACGAATGTCACTTCCCCGACACTCACGGTTTTCCATCCGGAGAAACCCAACGGCACAAGTGTCATTGTCGCTCCGGGCGGTGCCTATGCCTTTCTCTCCGCCGTGCATGAAGGCACGCAGGTCTGCGAATGGCTGAACAGCATCGGTGTCACCGGCATTCTCCTCACTTACAGAACGCCCACCCGCGACGAGGCCGAGCCCCATGCAAAACCGGCAGAAGATGCCCGCAAGGCCCTGGAAATCATCCGGGGGAAAGCGGCCGAGTGGAAGCTGGATCCCAAACGGGTCGGCTTCCTGGGTTTCAGTGCAGGCGGCAACCTCCTGGCACATCTGGCCTGTGACCGCCCTCCGGCTTATACTGGTTCAGAACAGCATCCTGATTTTGGCATCATGATTTATGGCGGCGGTTTTGTGGATGCCGCAAACCCCACGAAACTGAAGGAAGGGTTCAGCGTTCCAGCGGATGCCCCGCCCATGTTCCTGGCCTGTGCGAGTGACGACGGCAACAATCCCCTCGCAGCTACCCTCTTGTATCTTGAGTATAAGAGACAAAAGCTCTCTGCCGAACTGCACCTCTTTTCCGAGGGCGGCCATGGCTTCGGCATGAGAGACAACAAGCAGCCAATCAACCAGTGGCCGGCGCGTGCAGCCGAGTGGATGGGCAGCAGGGGCTTGCTGAAGGCAGCCCATTAACCCGCCCGTGGCTTGACCGCCACCGCTTCGATTTCATAACGAAGCGCGGGCGGAAGGCAATTGGTGATGGTGGTCCTAGCGGGAAAAGGGGCGGAGAAATACTCGCGATACAATTGGTTAAACAAAGCCACGTCTTCTGCATCGCGGACATAGTTGCGCGTCTGCACCACATGAGCCAGATCGCTGCC
>DASWXG010000481.1:0-6382 GCA_036405615.1 Prosthecobacter sp.
GCATGATGACGTCTTTGATGACGAGCCGGCCACGGGCGCTGAGGTAGGGGAAGCCATGTTCGCTGTCGCCCAGGGCAGGCACCCAGGATTCCGGAGTCGTTACCAGAAACGACAGGGTCACCAGCGACATGGTCACGACAAGAAAGCTTCCCAAGGTGGCGATGCCCGGTTTCCAGGGGTGCAGGCAGAGCATCAGGCCATAGAGCACGATGACGGCTCCCAGACCATAGGAGAAGGGGTAGGTGCCATTTTCCTCATGCCATTGGCGGTTGGGCAGATTCAAGGCACCTTCCGGATTGACATGGGCTCTGTACTCAGGGGCCGGATGCTTGTAGAGAAAGCTCATCGCAGGGCTGTTGGCAACGAAGGGAACGATGCCGTCGGCTTCGTATTTGAAGACTTTCAGCCCGCCGATCCACAGCAAGACGATGATGAGTCCAAGACGGGTGAGGGTGATGCCGAGACGTTCGGTGCCTGCTGCGAGCGCAAAGAGACGGGTAAGGTTCATACCCGCCATGCTACCGCCGCTCAGGCACGATAAAATGGAGGCAAGTCGTCAGTCCATGGACAGATTTCGCCCCCCACGGATGGCGGTCTCAAAGGTTCGGAAGGCTTTCGGGGAAAGGCCGGCTTCGCGTTTGAAGAGGCGGCTGAAGTACAGTTCGTCCACAAAGCCCACCTCGGCGGCCACTTCCTTGATGGGACGGCGGGTGTGCAGAAGCTGCCATTTGGCGTGCTGGAACGTTCTTTCGCGGATCAGTTCCGTGAGAGTTTTGCCCAAGTGGTTTTTCACCAGGCGGCCGAGCGCCTTCGGGGTGATGTGCAGCATCCGGGCATAGTCGGCAGGGCCATGACCGTCGCGATAATGCTGTTCGATCAGTCCGGTGAGTGCGCCCAGAGCCGGCGGCAGTGAAGCGGAGACTTGGGGGGGATCCGCCAGGGGCCGGGCTTTCAGCTTGTGGCGGGTCGCCTTGATGAGCAGGATCTTCAGATAGGACTGCAGAGCTTCCGAATGCGCCAGACCTCCGGCCTGCAGTTCTTCTTTGATCTGACCAAAGAGGTCCTGAATCTCCCCCGCGAGGCTGGGGGCGAGTTCCACCAGAGGCCGTTCCTGAGGATTGTTGAAGAGGACACCATTACACCCCACCTCCTCATGATAGGTTTCGATGCAGAAGAAATTGGCGTGAAATTGCAGTACTTCCCCCTGCAGTGGGTTTTGGTCCTCTTGGACAAAGAATGTCTGGTACGGATTTGCAAAAAGCAATGCGGGGGAACTGAAGGCGTGGTTATTGAGCCCGGTGTGAAACCGGCCTCTTCCTTCCCGGATCCACAGTACTGAAAAGTGATTGGTGCGCCCAGGCGTAAAATGGAGGTCTGCCTGGAGTGGTTCCATGGCCAGTCCCACACCGCCTCGTCTCGGGTCAAAAAGCCGCAGGGGCACGTGGGTTGGAAGACGTTTGCGCATGAAAAACCGGCTAGCGGCGAAAAAAGCGGGGTAGGGAAGAGGTTTGGGCAGTCCAGAAATTCCCAAGGTTTCGTCTTTTCCCGGCAAGGAACGCTGGAAAAGGGGCCTTTTTGCGAGGAGGGTACCTGCGGAGGGATTTGGCAGATGGAGTCGGGATGCTTTTTCCTCTTGCCAATTTCGCCATTCGTGATTTCTTCCCGGCCCTTTTCAACATTTCAACACAACCCGCCTGACAAGGTGTCGGGTTTAACAACAGACCATGAGCGAAGCTACCACAAGCCCCCAAGCATTCAAACTGCACGAAAAAGACACCGGCAGCGCCGACGTGCAGGTCGCGATCTTGACGGCCCGTATCAATGAACTGACGGAGCACCTGTCGGTCCACTCCAAGGACCACTCCACCCGCCGCGGCCTTCTGAAGATGGTCGCTCGCCGCCGCAAGCTGCTCGACTACTTGAAGCTGACCGCCAATGAGCGTTATCTGAAGCTTCTGAAGAGCCTGAGCCTTCGCCGCTAACAGCCTTCTTTCCACAACGAGGGGTGATGCCAAACATCACCCCTTGTTTCGTATAGGGGGCTTGTGCTTTTCGACCCGCAGTCTGACGGAGTTCAGACGGCTCGGCCAGAGCATCATCCGCCCTGGACGGAAAGGGCAAAACATGCTGGCGTATCGCCTGCATTTCGGACCCCGGGTCTGCTGCCCGTTTTCAAGTCCGTACCTTCGGCTGCCTTTGTGCGGCCTGACCATTCCCCAAAACACACAACCTAGAATACAGCCACCATGGCCATCCATAAAGTAAGCACTCCCTGCGGTTCAGGGACCATCGAAATCGAAACCGGCAAGCTCGCTCACCTCGCCGACGGCGCAGTGACCGTCCGCCTGGGCGACACCATCGTCATCGTCACCGCCGTGTCCGCCACCAAGGTGAAAGACGGTCAGGACTTCTTCCCCCTCACTGTTGAGTACAAAGAAAAAGCTTCCGCAGCCGGCAAGTTCCCCGGCGGCTACTTCAAGCGTGAAGGCCGTCCGACGGAAAAGGAAATCCTCACAGCCCGTATGACGGACCGCCCTCTGCGTCCGCTCTTCCCAAAAGGCTACTACTACGACACCCAGGTCATCACCCTGCTCTTGAGCGCTGACGGCCAGAATGACTCTGACATCCTCAGCATCAACGGTGCTTCCGCCGCCCTCTGCATCTCCGACATTCCTTTCGCAGGCCCGATCGGTGCCGTGCGTGTCGGCCGTGTGAATGGCCAGTTCGTGGTGAACCCTACCCACAGCCAGCGTGAGTACAGCGACCTCGACCTCGTGTACGTCGGTAACAAGACCGACGTCATCATGATCGAAGGTGCTGCCAATGAGCTTCCGGAAGACCAGTTCATCGCCGCCCTGCGCTTCGCCCAGGAGAGCATCCAGGGCATCGTCAAGGCCCAGGAAGAACTCGCCGCCCTGGCTGGCAAGCCAAAGCGCGTGGTGCCTCTCATGCTGGTGAAAGATGAGCTGCTGGAAGTGGCTTATGAAATCGCCGGTGACCGCATCGAAGGCGCTCTGTATCAGCCAAGCAAGATCGCCCGCGGCAAAGCCGTCGGCGCTCTGAAGGATGAAGTGGAGACCGCCATCAAGGCCCGCTTCCCGGAAGCCACCAATTTCGAAATCAGCCAGGCTTTCGACTACCTGCAAAAGAAAGCCTTCCGCATCTCCATCCTGGACAAGCTCAACCGCTGCGACGGCCGTAACATCGACCAGATCCGCCAGCTCTCTGGCGAAGCTTCCGTGCTGCCCCGCACTCACGGCTCTGCCATCTTCGCCCGTGGTGAAACCCAGGCCCTTTCCATCGCAACGCTGGCCCCTGCCGACGAAGCCCAGGAAATGGACACCTACGCCGGCGGCGTGGACACCAAGCGTTTCATCCTTCACTACAACTTCCCTCCGTTCTCCGTCGGTGAAACCGGCCGTTTCGGTGGCCAGAACCGTCGTGAAATCGGTCACGGTGCCCTCGCTGAGCGCTCCATCGAGCCAGTGATCCCGCCGAAGGACAAGTTCCCCTACGCCATCCGTGTGAGCAGCGAAGTGATGAGCTCCAACGGCTCCACCTCCATGGCCTCCGTGTGCTCCGGCGTCATGGCCCTCCTGGACGCAGGTGTGCCTCTGATCCGCCCTGTGGCTGGCATCTCCGTCGGTCTCGTGACCGAGTTCGACGCCAATGACCAGATGAAGCGTTACCTCACCATGATGGACATCCTCGGCTCTGAGGACCACTTCGGTGACATGGACTTCAAACTCTGCGGTACCTCCCAGGGGGTGACCGGTTATCAGCTTGACCTCAAGCTTCCTGGCATCCCTCTGAGCATCCTGGAAGAAGCCATCGGCAAGGCCAAGAACGGCCGCTCCGAAGTGCTCTCCGCCATGGCCGCCGCCATCGCTGAAGTCCGTCCGCTGAGCCCGCACGCTCCTCGCATCGAGATCCTGAAGATCAACCCTGACAAGATCGGCGAGCTCATCGGTCCTGGCGGCAAGAACATCAAGGGCATCCAGGCCGAGTCCGGCGCTGAAATCAGCATCGAAGACGACGGCACCATCTACGTCTATGCCTCCCGCAAGGAAGGCCTGGAGCGCGCCATCGAGATGATCAGCGGCGTCTCCCAGGAGATCGAACCCGGCAAGCTTTACACTGGCAAGATCGTGAGCACGACCAACTTCGGCGCGTTCATGAACCTGGGTGGCAAGAAAGACGGCCTGATCCACATCAGCGAGCTGGCCGACTTCCGCGTGAACAAGGTGGAAGACGTCGTCAAAGTCGGCGACATCGTCACCGCCAAGTGCCTTGGCATTGACGAAAAAGGCCGCGTGAAGATGAGCCGCAAGGCCGCCATGAAGGAGAAGGACGCCGCAGCCAAGGCTGAAGGCGACTCTGCTGAAGCTGCTCCGGAAGCCGACGTGGGCTGATCACCAGCCTCGTTCAATTGAACTGTCAGCGGCAGCCGGGACACCGGCTGCCGCTTTCTTTTGGGCGGAAGGTGTTTTTAATGTACTTTTGGTTAGACTTGCCGAAGGCAGGGAAACGCAAACGGCGGGCAGTAGGGCCCTCTGGCTGTTGTCCTTGAGGCGCAGTCTGTGTTATTGTTCCATGGGCCGTCCGGACGGCCCAATCAGACCGCCTCTGTGACATCGCAGCAGGATGCTGAAAAGGTGGCAGATGTCACTTCCCGTCTCGCAGGGAAATGCTGATGGTCTCCACCACGACTTTGGCGGCGCGCAGCTTTTTGTCCGTGCTCAGGATCTCTTTGTCGCCGCTGAGATCATCTGAAACCTCTTTGGCCGTGGGACCAAACCGGATGCTGACTTTGCCTTCCAGCTTGCCGCCTTCAAAGTTGGCGTAGCCACCGTAGTCCCATCCAAAGCCCAGCACCTTGAATGGCTTGCCGTTGATCTTCTCCACTTCCTCCAGCCGCTGGCCCAGTTTCAGGCCGTTCTGAAACTTCCAGGCTTTGCCGATGATGCGAACGTCCCAGACCTCGCGCTCGTCTCCTTCCGGGTTGAACAGGATTTCAAGCTCCCGGTCCGTACCGGCAAAGAGTTTGGCTCCGGGTTCCGTGCTGCCTTCGCCGACTTCGATGTCGGCCGCTTTGACCGTGCCGCCGCCATAGACCGTTTTCAGGCCAAAGAGTGTCATCCCCTTTTCGATGGGTCCAACCCTGACCCCAGGAATGATGGTGGTGTCTGTAGTCGGAATTTCCTCCGCCTGGAGAAGGGAACCGAAAAGCAAGGCCAGCCCGAGATGGAAGAATGCACGCATGGCAAAAGTCTCTGCCATCACCTGCGACAGGTCAATCCCGGGCGTGGAGCGGGAATGCAGCATTTTGCCGGGCAGGGGCGCTGGGCGTGGACAGGGCACCCACCCCGGGTTTAATGATGGCTGTATGAGCCTGGAAGCAGATGCCGAACTCCTCGAAGACGTCCGTGAGCGCGCCCCTTATGACGCTGCGGACCTGCTGGAAACACTGCCCGCGCCTGATGGCGTGCGGGTGCTGGAGGCTCTGAACCCGATGGTGGCGCAGCAGGTGCTGCACGAAATGACGGACGAGCACCGCTGTGCGATCCTGGCGGCTGCGCCGATTGACAAAGCCCGGCAGTGGATGCGCAACCGGGAGTATCCCGAAGACTCCGTGGGCTGGCTCATGGAGCCGCCGGTGGCTGTGTTCCGCCCGTCCATGACCGTGAAGGGGACGATCGAGGCGCTGCGCAAGCTGACCAAACGTGCCTTCATCACTTATGGTTATGTCACCGATGACTCCAACCGGCTGCTCGGCGTCCTTGTGTTTCGCGACCTCATGCTGGGGCGGCCTGAGGCCATGCTGGACGAGGTGATGTACCAGAACATCTTCACGCTGAAGCCGGAGATGGAGCTGACCGATGCCATGAAACTGACGGTGAACCGCCACTTGCCGGTTTATCCCGTCTGCGATGAGGAAGGACACCTGCTGGGGCTGGTGCGCGGCCAGAACCTGTTTGAGGCCCGTGCCATTGAAATCAGTGCGCAGGCGGGAACCATGATGGGGGTGAATGATGAAGAGCGCTTGAGCACCCCGGTCTTGCGCAGCCTCCGGTTCAGGCACCCCTGGTTGCAGATCAACCTCGTCACGGCCTTCCTTGCTGCAGGGGTTGTGGGCTACTTCGAGCAGACCCTGGACCGCTTGGTACTGCTGGCGGCATTCCTTCCGGTGCTGGCGGGCCAGTCGGGCAACACGGGCTGTCAGGCCCTGGCGGTTGCCCTGCGTGGCATGACACTGGGGGATCTGAAATCAGGTGATGAACGCCGGTTGGTGATGAAGGAAGGGGCCTTGGGACTCCTGAACGGAGCTCTCGTGGGGCTGACTGCCGGCCTGGGCATGTTTGTCTATGCACACATGCAAGGG
>DASWXG010000482.1:0-2984 GCA_036405615.1 Prosthecobacter sp.
CAAGGCTCTGGGCACTGGCCTGTGGGCGGAAGGTGTGGAGTGGAAGGACTTTGAAGTGGTGCGCGCCTCCACCGGCCAGCCGGTCCTGCATCTACATGGAGGGGCGCAACGCCACGCCCAAACCATGGGAGTCACCAAGATGCTGATCTCGCTGACGCACACCAAGGAGCTGGCCCAGGCGCAGGTGATCCTGGCTTGATTCCCACGCGGCTCAAAGGATAAGCGCTTCCGAAACGTTGTATTCGGGCATGCGCTGCCGTTTTCTTCTGCCTCTCTTCGCCCTGTGCTTCCTCCAGGCTTCCGCCGCTCCGGTGGAAGTGGATGAGATCCTGAAAGCCCGCAAGAAGTGGGAGAACAAGATCTGGCGGTCTGAGGTGGCCGCCACCTGGGAAGGGGATGGAACGCACTTCTGGTACAAGGTGCAGACGGGGCCTAAGGCCTATGAATATGTGCGGGTGAATGCAGTGACGGGCGAGCGGAAAGCCGGTCCGGACCGTGCCAGCATCGGCCTGCCGGAGATGGAATTTCGCCAGACTTCGAGAAGCACGGAGAAGCCGCTTCCATCTCTCAATGGAGGTGCGCCGGTGAAGGTGATGTTTCAAAACCGCATGACAGAGCCTGTGCAGATGGTCTGGGTAAATGCCGAAGGGAAACACCAGTCGTTCTCTCTCATCCCTCCCGGTGGAGAGTTCAGCCAGAACACATTTTCCGGTCATGTCTGGCTGGTACAGGACCGGGAGGGGAAAAGGCTGGCGGCGGTGACGGCCTCGCGGGAGCCGCTGCGGGTGGAGATTGACGGTCCTTCCCTGGAACTGACCCGGCGCGCGCCCATGGGGAAGCGCGGGGTGGGATCGCCCAACGGCCAATGGTCAGTCTGGGTGGAGAAAGGCAAGGTAGTCTTGAGGGACAACCGGGCGGGCCGGTCGCAGATTGTGAAGACCGGACTTGAGGACAAGACACCTTTCACCGGCGGCATTGCCTGGGCCCCCAATTCTTCCTGCTTTGTGGTTTCCTGTGCGGCCGAGACAAGCCGCCGCCGTTTGAAAATGGTGGAGTCGTCCCCAGCAGACCAGGTCCAGCCACGCATGAAAGAGGTGGATTATGTGAAGCCGGGCGACCCGCTGCCTCAACCCCGGCCCGTCATCTTCCGGCCAGGTCGCGATGGCTGCACGCACCAGGAAGTCTCGGCGGATCTGTTTCCCAATGCCTTCCTCCAGGCAGACCGGCTGGAAGTGCGCTGGGCACCGGATGGCAGCGAGTTTTACTTCGACTACAACCAGCGCGGCCATCAGTTGTACCGGATCCTGGCCGTGGATGCCCGCACGGGTGCGACACGCACTGTCGTTGAAGAAACCAGCCAGACTTTTATTGACTACACCCAGAAGACCTGGCGGCACTGGCTGGACCGGACTGGCGAAGTGCTTTGGATGAGCGAGCGGGACGGCTGGTGCCATCTCTGGCTGTACGACAGCCGGGAGGGGCATGTGAAGCAGCAGGTGACGAAGGGTACTTGGGTGCTGCGTCAAGTCGAGCATGTGGATGAAACCGCGCGCCGGGTGTGGTTCATGGCTTCCGGAGTGCGGGCAGGGGAAGACCCTTATCACCAGCACCTGTGCAGCATCGGTCTGGATGGCACAGGCTTTCGCCAGTTAACCGAGGGGGAGGGGCAGCACCGCATCTCCTGGTCGCCTGACAAAAAGTTTTTCATCGCCACGTGGTCGCGTGTGGATCACCCCGCCGTGACGGAACTGCGGAGCAGTGATGACGGACATCTGGTGGCCCAACTGGAAACGGCGGATGTGAGCGCTCTCCTGGCCACGGGCTGGCAGATGCCTGAACGGTTTGTCGCCAAGGGACGGGACGGCAAGACGGACATCCACGGTGTTCTTTTCAAACCGGCGAAGTTCGATCCTGCACGCAAGTATTCTGTGCTGGAGCAAATCTATGCCGGGCCTCACGGCTCGTTTGTGCCGCGCGAATTTGGCGTGCATGTCCGCCAGCATGAGATGACGGAGGCCGGGTTCGTGCTGGTCCAGGCAGACGGCATGGGGACCAACCACCGGGGCAAGGCATTCCATGAAGTGTGCTGGAAGAATCTCAAAGACGCAGGTTTCCCGGACCGCATGGCCTGGATCCGTGCGGCTGCCCAAACCCGGCCCTGGATGGACCTCTCCCGCATGGGCATTTACGGAGGCAGTGCGGGCGGCCAGTCTGCGCTGAGGGCTTTGCTGGATCACGGCAATTTTTACAAAGCCGCCGTGGCCGACTGCGGCTGCCATGACAACCGCATGGACAAGATCTGGTGGAACGAGCAGTGGCTGGGCTGGCCTGTGGATGAAAGCTACAAAAAGAACTCCAATGTTGAGGACGCGGCCCGCCTGCAAGGCAGGCTGCTGCTCATCGTGGGAGAACTGGACACCAATGTGGATCCTTCCAGCACCTACCAGGTGGTCAGCGCCCTGCAAAAGGCAGGCAAGTCCTTTGAATACATGCCCATCATGGGTACCGGGCACAGCGCGGCGGAGACGCCCTACGGTAACCGTCTGAGGCTGGAATTCCTGATGCGGCAGCTACTGGGGCCGGCCACTTCATCCGCCCCGTCTGAATAACAGACAAGGGAAAAGCGGAGGCAAGGCGGCCTGATGAACTGTTGACTATTCTTCCACCGGAACCGCCTTTGGCGCGGCCCGGAAGGCGGTGCCAATGATCAGGGAGGAGACTCCCGGACGCCATTGGTAACCCACGCCAAAAGGAAGATCACCTGAGACTGCAGACTTGAATGCGGCATCCAGATCCGTCTGGAAATGCTGCTTGAAGAGTTCAATCGGGCCCGGGTAGTTGCCATAGAGGCTGACCTGCCACTGGTCAGCGGCAAAGTACTTCAGCGGGATGCCGCTGTCGTCCTGGATGATGTGGCGGGTGTTGCCTAACAAAAAGTCACGAACCGTGCTGAACTCGTTCATGTGCATCAGGTAGGATGCGGC
>DASWXG010000483.1:0-3064 GCA_036405615.1 Prosthecobacter sp.
ACGCTTTCAACGCCTTGCACTCGTGGCTTTCATCACAGTGGAGGTGTTGATCTTTGTGGGAGCAGTCGTGCGGGCCACCGGCTCCGGGCTTGGGTGCCCGGACTGGCCGTTTTGCTATGGCTGCCTGGTGCCACCCACCAGCGCTGAAGCGATCGACTTCACCAAGATTGATCTGGAAAAATTCCGGGTCAAGGCCGCCCGCCACGGGCGTGATCCGGCGAGCATTACCCCGGAAAGCCTGAAAGCCGAGTTCAACCCCACCGCCACCTGGATTGAATACATCAACCGGCTCACCAGCATTCCGGTCGGTATCGCGACAGTGGCCTTGTTCGTGGCTTCCTTTGGGGAAAACAGACGGGGACGAACCCGGGTTTTTCTTGCCGCCATCGCCTCGGCGTTGCTCGTCGGCATCAACGCCTGGCTCGGAGCCAAAGTCGTTTTCAGCGGCTTGAAACCCGGCACCATCACCCTCCACATGGCTTTGGCCATCCTGCTGCAGTGTGTTTTGGTGTACACCGCCTGGCGTGCCAATGACCGCCCCTGGTCCCTGCCCTGGAAGCATGCTGCCCACAATGGCCTGCGCTGGCTGGCCTGGGGTTTGTTTGCCCTCATCGCCATCGAAGGAGTCATGGGTTCCCAGGTCCGTGAACTGACAGACACCCTTGCCCATACTCACGCGGGGCATCCCCGCAGCGAATGGGTAACTGAACTTGAACAGAGCTGGGTCTACCTGATTCACCGCAGTTTCTCCTGGGCCATTGTGGCGGTCGGCATGGTGTTTCTTTTGATGTGCCGCCGTCGGCTTGTTCGCATCGGGTGGCTGGAATTTTCTGTCCTGGCGCTTATTCTGGCCCAGATGGTTCTGGGCATCATCCTCGCGCATGTCGGCATTGTCGGCGTCGCCCAGGTCTTGCACATCGGCCTGTCGTCGCTGCTGGTCAGCGCACTGTTTCTGTGGCTCCTCGGCGCCTCGCGAAACGCCTCTGGCGCGCACGCATCTCTGCGGTAAGGTGTCCTTCCCCCTTTTCCATGTCTGATACCACCAGCCCCGCCGCTGACACGGCTTCCAAAACCTGGTCCATGAGCGACTTGCTCGTGCTCACCAAATTCCGCCTCAGCGCCCTGGTGGTGGTCACCACCTTTGTCGGCTTCTGGCTGAGGGCAAACCCGGGGGAACTGAACGGCTGGCTGTTGTTCCACACCATTTTGGGCAGCAGCCTCGCGGCTTTCGGGGCTGGTGTTTTTAATCAGCTGATGGAAATCGAGCCGGACTCCAAGATGACCCGCACGGCGGACCGTCCCCTGCCCTCCGGCCGCATCAGCCCCAGCGCCGCTTTTGGCATCGGCTGGCTGCTCAGTTCCTTCGCCCTCATCCATTTGGTGGCCAAAGTGAACTTTGAAGCTGCGGCCCTGACAGCCCTAACGCTCTTCACCTACCTCTTCATTTACACTCCGCTGAAGCGGCAATCCCCGACAAACACCCTGGTGGGCGCAGTGTCGGGAGCCCTTCCGCCTCTCATTGGCTGGACCGGGGCTGCCGGTCCTTTTCCAACGGCGGAAACCCATGTCCGCTGGGAGCTTCTGCTGGAACCCGGAGCCATCTATCTTTTTGCCCTGCTGTTCCTCTGGCAGCTTCCCCATTTCCTGGCCATCAACTGGATGTACCGGGACGAGTACCGCCGCGGCGGTTTTGTGATGCTGGCCAACGATGACGAGCAAGGGGTGCGTACTTCCAAGCACGCGCTGGCCTATTCCATTGCCACCCTGCTGCTGATGTTCTACCCGGTGTACAGCGGTCTCGTC
Source organism: Prosthecobacter sp. (assembly GCA_036405615.1). Classification (GTDB taxonomy): domain Bacteria; phylum Verrucomicrobiota; class Verrucomicrobiia; order Verrucomicrobiales; family Verrucomicrobiaceae; genus Prosthecobacter. The sequence continues at coordinate 1,804 of DASWXG010000483.1, forward strand.
ATCACCTGGGCCTTCCTGCCGCCTGCGCTGCTGCTAGCAGCCTGGCTGTGCAAACTGGCCATGACTTTTCAAAAGAACCCCGAGCGTACAACTGCCCGCAAGCTCTTCTTCTGCACCCTTATGTATCTGCCCGGCATTCTGGTCATCACCAGCCTTGCCTGGCGCCGCCCTTGATCTTTCCGGTTCCTTTTCCTTTCCGGGAATAGAAAGCCCTTCGTCCCCCTCCCACTCGCGACTTTTCCCGGCCCCCGCCAGCCCTTCCTTTTCGCCATGTCCCAACCATCCGCCCCCAATGCCAAACCCTCTCTGAATCCTTGGGCCATCTGGATTCCCATCATCATCGCCGTTCTAGGTGTGGTGGTGTTTTACAACTACCTCATCACCATGCAGGCCCAGGCCAAGAGCGAGGACAAGGACCGTCCTGCCATTCTCGGCCGCCTGGAAAAAGACCTGGAACTGACGGAACGCGATGGCCGCAAAGTCCACCTGGACGAACTGCGCGGCAAGATCTTGCTGGCCTCCTGGGTCTATACCCGCTGCCCGCGTGGCTGTGCCGGTGTCATTGCCAAGCTGAAAAAGCTGCAGGACGAGTACAAGGGCAACCCGGAGGTCCACTTTGTCTCCTTTACGCTCGATCCAGAAGACACGCCGGAGATGATGCAGAAATTTGCGCGTGGCATTGCCATCCGGGATACGGACCCGTGGTGGTTCGTGAACGGCAACAAGGATGAGGTGCGCAACTACATGACCCAGTATCTGAAGTTCCGTCCGGTGCAGGATCTTCCCGAGGCCGACCGCCTTTCCCCGGATGACAAGTACATCCACGACCTGCGAGTCGCCCTGGTGGACTCCAAAGGCCATGTGCGCGGCACGCAGTATGACCTCATGAACGCGGACCCGGAGTTTCAAAACCACTTTGAAGCCCAGATCCGGAAAGACCTGAACTTCCTTCTGAAAGAGAAGGAAAAGGGAAAATAAAAACCCGCCGAGACTGCCTGACTCCAACCTTGCTCTTTTCGCGCCAATGACCGTTTACGATCTTCCGCCTCTCAATGCTACGCTGAACGCCTGTGCCACGGTGTTCATCACCCTGGGGCTGATTTTCATCAAGAAAGGGCTCAAAAAAGCGCACATCATCAGCATGGCCACGGCGCTGACGTTTTCGGCCGTGTTCCTGGGCTGCTATCTGTATTACCACTTCCATGTCCTGCATGTGAAGTTTGCCGGTACGGGGCCCATCAAGACCTTCTACTATGTCCTG
>DASWXG010000484.1:0-3140 GCA_036405615.1 Prosthecobacter sp.
GTCCTTGGAGGCGGCAATGTTCAGCGGGGTGCGTTTGCCACCCCACTTTCCGGGGGTGCCGCCAATGTGGTTGTAGATGATCAGGTGGCTGCCGTCCTTCAATGTCACAGCATCTGTGCCAGAGTTGTTGTTAGGCAGTCCGCCGAGAGTCATTTCACCCCAGGTCTTGCCGCCGTCTTCAGAACGCACCTCAAAGATCTTGTCCTGGCGGGCACGGCCCAGGGCGAGCAGCTTTTCACCGCCCAGGAAAAGGATGCTGGGCTGGATGGCCTGGATCTTCACGCCGTCGTTCACAGGGCCGATGAGTTCCCAGGTTTTGCCAAGGTCGCGGGTGCGTTCAAAGTGAACAGTCCACTTGCTCGGCTTTTCGTGGGTCTCATTGCTCGTAGGGCTGAGAATGCTGCCGTCTGCAAGCTGGACAGGCTTGTTTTTGATGGGGCCCAAAATGCCCTCCGGCAGGCGGCGTGGCTGCTCCCAGGTCTTGCCACCATCGGCGGAGGAGGTGAGCATGCCCCACCACTGTTCCGGAGTCGGGCCGGCTTTGTAGAAAAGCATCAGCGGACCTTCTTTGGGCTGGAACAACACGGGATTCCAAGTCGGATGGCGCACCACCGTGCCGTCGGCTTTGGTGTACTGGATGCCGTTGGCCACCTCCACGCTTTCGGTCCATTTGCCATCCACGAGACGCGATACCCAGATGCCGACGTCCGGGTTCTTTTCATGGGTGCCGCCAAACCAGGCAGAAACCAGACCGGTGGGTGTTTCCACAATCGTGGTGGCGTGGATCTGCGGGTAGGAGCCGGTGTCGTAGATGAACTCGGATTTCAGCACCGCCGGATCTGCGCCGTGAAGGGGCAGCCAGACAAGGGACAGCAGGCAGGGAAGAATGGAGCGAAGTTTGTTAGGCATCGTTTGAGAAGGAATGGAGATGAAACCGTTCGAAGGGCAGAAAAGATCAGGAAATCAGTCCGAGGGACTGCAACCTTTCACGAATGATGCCGCGTTCGGACTCGCGGAAGCGCTGGAAGGGCTCAGCCATGTGGTCGTCACAGATGTTCAGCAGGGACAGGCCGCATTTGATGCCCTTGATGATGGCGCTCTTGTGGCGGCCCACCGTGTAGATGCTGCCAGCAAGGCGCATGACCTCGGCATGAAGCTGGCGTGTGAGCGGCAGATCCTGGGCCGCAGCGGCCTCGTACATTTTGACATAGAGCGAGGGATGCAGATTGGCACCGCCATTGATGCCGCCATGACCGCCCAACAGCACGGCCTCGGCCGTCAGTTCTTCGGGTCCCACTAGAATGCTCCACTCCGGACGCTGGCGGGCCACCTCGATGAGGCGGTGGAAGTAGATCATGTCGCAGGAGCTGTCCTTCACGCCGCAGATGCCCGGCATGTCGAGAGCACGGCGGACGAGCTCAATGTCAAAGCTCACCTTGGTGAGACCGGGCATGTTGTAGAGGAACATGGGCAGGGGCATTTCCGCCACCAGATCCTGGATGTACTCCTGCAACTCCGGCGGGGCCGCCGGGAAATAATAGGGTGGAGCGGTCACCACCGCGCTGGCACCTTTTTCAGCCGAATAGCGCGCCAGGTTCACACTTTCCACAAAGGCGGTGTCCGTGATGCCCACCAGCACCGGCACCCGGCCCTTCACCAGCAGGCAGGTGCGCTCGATCAGTTCCCGCCGCAGCCGGTAGCTGAGGCTGGGGGCCTCGCCGGTGGTGCCCAGGATGAACAGCCCGTGGACGCCGCCGCTGATGAGATGTTCGACCAGTCGTTCAAGACCGGCGACATCAAGCGTGTCGCGGCCGGACAAAGGGGTGACCAGGGGCGGGATGATCCCGCGAAGGGGTTGGGGCAAAGACATGGAGGTTGTCCTGCCAGCTTGCACCAGACGGGGAGAAAAAGGCAAGATGTTGCGCGTGCTCATCTTTGGCAGGCGGATGACGATTCTTGACTCTGGCCGCAAGATTGCCTGAGATCCCGGGTTACTTTCAGCGCCTCTCATGCCTGCTACCGAACAAGCCGACTATTTCTCCACCCAGGTGGTGCGCACGCGGCGTTTTTACCTTCCGGACTGGAAAGAACGGCAAAAGGAAAAGGGCGGCCTGTGCCTGGTGGGCGGCGGCTGCGAGTGGTGCGCCCCGGACTTCGTGGTGGACCGCCAGAGCTTTCCATTTCTTGCTTTCGAATTTGTCTCCCGCGGCCAGGGCCATGTCACACTGGCCAGCCGCATGCAGGAACTGGGCACCGGCCACGCCTTTTTCTTTGACCCGCATACACCGCATGTCATCCGCTCCGGTGCAGACGACCCGCTGGTGAAGTACTTTTTCAACTTCACCGGCCCGCGCGCGGCCGCTTTGCTGGAAGAACTGGGCCTGGGTGCCGGATCTCTGTTCCGCGTGCTGGATGCCAGCCGGGTCATCACCCTGCTGGAGGAGGTGATTGATCATGCGTTGCGTGGCGGCCGGCTGGGGCTGCGTGCAGCCAGCGCGGCCCTGGAGCACGCCCTGGTGCTGTGCGCGGACAGCCGTCAACCCGCCGCCACCAAACTGGACCCGGCCTACGCCACCTATCTGCGCTGCCGGGGGCACATCTTGCGCAACTACCCGGTGCTGGCGAACATCGAAGAAGCCGCCCGCCACTGCCATGTCTCCGCCGCCTATCTGACACGGCTGTTCAAACGTTATGATGAAGAGACTCCGCTGGCCTGCCTGACCCGGTTGAAGCTGTCCCAGGCGGCAATCAAGCTGCGCCAGCCGGAGGCCCAGGTGAAGGCGGTGGCCAGTGAACTGGGTTACAAGAGTGCCGCACATTTTTCCCGTGCATTCAAAGCCTGGAGCGGGCGCTCACCCACAGAGCTTCAGGGCGCCCCCTGACGGACAAGTCACCTCATCCCGCCAATCCTGCGCTGCGCTTGACTTTGCTTGCGGAGCCAGTGGAATTTCGGGGCTGATCGTGCCTTGAAACACGATTGTAAATTGCCTGTTTTGCGGATGTGCGGCATAGCACCTTCTGACAGGACAGGCTGATGGCGGGCGGAATTTTCCGCTGAGCAAGGAACGACCCATTCCCGATCTCATGAAACCGAACTCAATCTCTGAAGCACCCGGTGTTCATCATCTGGAGGCCTCCCA
>DASWXG010000485.1:0-1963 GCA_036405615.1 Prosthecobacter sp.
CGTGCCCCGTACTGCCACCGAAGCCGGGTATTCCTTTGCGCATCCGACGCTGGAAGGTGCCCTGCAGAGTTTGCTATAGTTGGCGGTTGTTTGCAGTGGTTTGCCATGGTTGAGGAGGTGCCAGCCACACGTTTTCTGGTCCATTCTGGAAACAACAGCAAACCATTGCCAACCACCGCAAACCACTGCAAACCTCCCCTCATGGCCGCCCAGCAGACCACCATCGGCATCATCTACGACTACGACCAGACGCTGAGTCCCACCTACATGCAGGATGAGACGCTGTTTCCGCATTTCGGGATCAACCCCACGCAGTTCTGGAAACGCAGCCGGGAGCTGGTGGACACGGAGGGCTATGACGGCGAGCTGGCCTACCTGAAGTGCATGCTGGACTATCTGGACATGGACCGGCCCACAAACGAGGATCTGCGGAAACTCGGCTCCAAACTGCGCTTTTACAAAGGAGTGCCCGAGCTCTTCGGAGAATTGAACGCCTGCCTCAATGACCAGCACCGCCTGCTGGGCGTCAAGGTGGAGCATTATATCATTTCCTCCGGCCTGAAGGCGCTGCTGGAAGGCTCCGCCCTGGCCCCGCACGTGAAGCGCATGTTCGGCTGCGAATTTGGCGAGGACAAAAACGGCCGCATCACCTTCCCGAAACGGGTGATCAGCCACACCACAAAAACGCAGTATATCTTCCGCATCAACAAGGGCATGCTGGAGCCGCATGAGGACGTGAACGACCACATGGCCCCGGAACTGCGGCCCATCCCCTTCCAGCACATGATCTATGTGGGAGACGGCCCCACGGACGTGCCCTGCTTCACCCTGATGAAACGCTACGGCGGCCATGCCGTGGCCGTTTACAACCCGGACGAGCCCAGCCGCGCCAGCTTCCGCAAATGCTACCAGCTCAACGGCCTGGCCGACAGGGTGAAACACATCGCCCCGGCCGACTACCGGCCCGGCAGCCACCTCCGCCTGCTGCTGGAGGAAATGGTGCTGGAAATCGCCGACGGCATCGTGCGCAAAAAGCGCCAGGAGATCGAGGAAGGCACGATCTCCGCGCCGCATTTTTAAGAGCTTCAGTTCACCGTGATGCCCTGTTCCCGCATTTCCCGGAACCACTTCACATACGCAGGCACCCCGTCGGCAATAGCGGTGGTGGGGTTGAAGTTCAGCAGTGAACGGGCCTTGGAGACATCGGCGGAGGTCAGGGGGACGTCGCCAGGCTGGTCGGGGAGCTGATTGATCTGGGCTTTTTTGCCCACGGCCTGCTCAATGGTGGCGATGAGATCGTTGAGGGTGATGGTCTGCGAGCCACCGAGATTGAAAATATCGCAGATGGGGCCGGTTTTGTAGTTCAAGGCGCCGATGATGCCGTCCACGATGTCGTGAATGTAGGTGTAGTCGCGGGCGGTGGTGCCGTCGCCGAATTTGTCGATCGGCTGGCCGTCCTCAATGAGGCGGGTGAACTTGGAAATGGCCAGGTCAGGGCGCTGGCGGGGCCCGTAGACGGTGAAAAAGCGCAGGCAGACGGTCTTGATGCCGTAGAGGTGGCTGTAGTTGGAGCACATCTGCTCGCCAGCCATCTTGGTCATGGCGTAGGGGCTGATGGTCTGAAGGATGGGGTCCACCTCGGCGAAGGGCACTTTTTTGTTCACTCCATAGACGGAGGAACTGCTGGCAAAGACGAAATGCTTCACCCCGGTGTGGCGGGAGGCCTGCAGGAGATTGAAGGTGCCCTTGATGTTCGTGTCGATGTACAGCTCTGGCTGCTCAATGGAGGGCCGGACGCCGGCACGGGCGGCAAGATGGATCACAGCATCGAATTTGCCAGCTTCGAAGACCCAGTTCACAAAAGCCTGATCGGTAAGGTCCCCCTCCTGGAAAGAGACAGAAGGGCCAAAGGCAGCGAGGTTGGCGCGCTTGATGGCAGGATTATAGTAATCATTGAGACTGT
>DASWXG010000486.1:0-7628 GCA_036405615.1 Prosthecobacter sp.
TTGCGATGACGTTATGAATGAAGCCACGATGCCACCCGATGTTCACCGAAAGGTATTTTCGGAGACCATCGGATTTTCGACATACAACCCCATTGGATGGTGGGTTCATTGCGGCGAGCCAGCTGAATACCTTTCCAGAGATGAACCCTATGACATGATATTTGAGTGCCGTAAGTGCCACAAGAAACATATCATCCAGGACTTTGATTAAGCCGAAAGAGCCAACGTGCACGACTCACAGGCAAGTCTGACCTTCTCTTACCAATGACGATTCCACACAATGCTGACGGTGATGCTATGCGGCGAGTTCTGTCGCACGGTTCTGATCCGACTCAGCCGATGGACATCGACTTCATGATCGCTTGTCCTGATGTCTCAGTTGCGGAGAAGATTGAACTCCTTGCTGTTGCCCGAGGCTACACCACCAACATCTGCGTGGATAAAGAAGATGATTCGGTAACCTGCTATTGCATGAAACACATGCTCCTCAACTATGACGCGTTGGTCGCCACCCAGGCTGAGCTCGATGCGATTGCTCAACCCTATTCAGGATATATTGACGGTTGGGGCACTTTTGGTAACGCTCCGGATGCCTGACACGGGATATCGTTATGAAGGCACAATGGACTTCTTCGATCTGTGGATGAAAAACATGAAGCGGGGATTGATTCTCTTTCCGCCAGTAATGGTGATCCTGTTCATTGTTCTTCCTGCGATTGATGCAATCCACCGGGAAATTCATGATCAGGGTCCCTGCTGTCTTTCCTCCTTGGCCACCTCACAACAACTGGCCCAAAGACAGAATTCCGATCTACGTTGGTGGTCCTGAGTTTCCGGTCCTCGAGGGAAAGAAGGAGATTTGGATGGATCCGGGCTTTGAAACTCGAGTTGAGCAAGCAGTGTCAAGAAGCTCGCCGGGTTTGACGCAAAGGATTGACGAGCCAAGAATACCGAATCCTTTCCAACCGCCGTCTCTTATGAAAACCCAAGGTTCAGCCACCACTTTCCAGGTCTCCGATGTTGACGCTTCCATGGCCTTCTACACCCAGGTTTTGGGCTTCACAGAAAGATTCCGGTTCGGAGACTATGCTGGTGTGGAGCACGGCGATGTTCAAATTCACCTGTCTGGTCCGAAGTCCACCAACAAACGGCAGGTTGGCCAGAGCAGCCTCTATATCTTTTGCGATGACGTCGACGCCCACTACGAGGAGGTCACGCAAAAAGGAGCCCAAGCACAAGCCGCTCCGAGAGACTACGACTACGGCATGAGGGACTTTGTCCTGGAAGATCCGGACGGCAATCTGGTGGCCTTTGGCCAGGAGTCCAAAAAGGACTCCTGAATGCAGGGCACCGGCAAGAGACTCACTTGCCCTTCTTGAGGAACTTCTCCAGATCCTGGATCAGCTTCTGCACGCCATCGCGAGGTTTCAGATCGTTGGACTTCTTCAGCATGGGCAAAGCATCGGCCAGCTTGCCGTCGGCGATGTTCATCTGGGCCAGACGGATCAGAGCATCCGGTTCCGTCTCCTTGATCTTGGTCGCACGCTCATAATAGGCCGTGGCCTTGACGGTATCTTTCGCCTCGGAGAAATGCTGCCCCAGAAGCATCAGCGCGCTGCCATCCAGAGGATTCAGTTCGACCACCCGCTGCAGGATTGGCGCAGCAGCCTCGCCCTTGCCGGCAGACATCTGCAGGCGGGCTTCCACTTTCAGCATTTTCGCCTCCACTTCCTTGGGCAGGCTGTTGGCAGACACTTTTTTGGCCTGAGCCAGCAGCAGAGAGGCTTCAGGCAAGGCATTCTGGGCAGAGAGGTTTTCTGCGGCCATCACCACCTGCGGCACGTCCTCCGCAGGCTTGCGGTCTTCACGCTGCATCCAGCGTGAATAGGCGCTGAGAGCCAGGGCTGGCTCGCTGGTGGCCAGATAGATGTCGCCCAGGCGTTTCATGTCCTCGCCTTTGGCCTGCCCGCCACGCACCAGGATCTCCAGAGTTTCCGTGGCCTTGCCGGTTTCCTTCATGGCCAGATAGGCCTCGGCCTGCAGGCCGAGCAGTTCCACACGGTCCGGGTGATCCCGCAAAATCTCATCGCAGAGGGCCGCAGCTTCAGCCGCCTTCAGCTGCTTCAACTGGGCGCGCACTAGCCCCATCTTCCAGTCCAGGGAGTCAGGCTCAAACATCAGGGCCTGACGGTAAGCGCTTTCGGCGGAAGAAGCCCGGTCCATGGTCAGCAGCGCATAGCCTAACAAACCATACGTCGGACCGTCCTGGATGCCCAGGCCGATCGCCTTGCCCAGGCTGGCAACAGCATCTTTCCACTTCATGGACTTCACCTGGGCCATGCCCAGTCCGCGCCATGCACGGCGAAACGCGGGAGCTTTGGTAAGAGCGGAAAGGAACCATTTTTCCGAAGGCTCCAGCATGCCCGCATCCAGATAAAGGCTGGCGACCTGGAAATCAAAAATCGCATTGGAGTCCTTGCCCACCACCTTGGAAAGAAACTGGATGGCGTCCGCAGGCTTGGCCATCAGCGGCAGCAGTTGCTGGAGGATTTCACGATCCGCATCCTTCAGCGTCGGCTCCACATCCGGAATATTGCCATACGTGCCCACGAAATAGCGTGCGAAGGCCGGGTCATTCCACATCTGCAGGGCATAGGGTGCCTGGCGGGCGGAGGCCGCCTGAAGCTGCGGAAGGCTGAGGAGCAGGAGGCCTGGGAGAAGACGCTTCATTCGAATCGGAAGGGGAGTTTCAGTTTGAAAGAGACAGGTTTGCCGGAGCGCGTTCCGGGCTTGAAGCGCCATTGACGGGCCGCCTCGACACAGGGCGCATTGATGGAAGGGTCCGGTGTTTCCACCACGTCGGCCTTGGACACGCTGCCGTCCGGGCCGACGACGATGAGGAGATTGACCACCCCTTTTGCCTTCTTGCGTTGCTCAGAGGAAAGTTTCGGAGAGGCGCGGTTCACAGGCTCAGGCTTGTTATCCAGCTGACCGCCCGAGAGCATGTCGCCCATACCGCCGACACTGCCAGAGCCGCTGCCGCCGATGACACCGCTGCCAAAGCCTACCGAGGAACCAAAGCCCCCTTCCCCACCACCGGCCCCGGAGAGCGCAGAGCTAAGATCCGAAAGACTGGCGGCGCTGAGCGCCGGCCCGGGATTGCCCGCCGGGGCCGGGGCCGAGAGTTCGCGAAAGTCCTGCATGTCCTGCTCAATTTCAGGCGCAGGTTCATCCAGCTTCTCCTTGGCCTCCTCTTCAGGTTTTTCCTTCTCGTCGTCCTTGCTCACGTCCACCTCGACAAGGACCTCCTTTTTCTTCTCCCCATGCTCCCCCTTGGGAATGAGCATGCCGCCAAAAAGGAAGACGAATGCATGCAGTCCCAGCGCAGCAAGGAGACCGAGAAAAGCCTGTTTCATGGAAAAAAAGAACCTGGAAAAGCGGCAAAGACGTCTGCGCGCTACTTGCGTTCCACGGAGTGGGCGATCTTGGTAAAGCCCGCTTTGCGGGCCTCATCCAGGACGGTGACGATGAACTTGTAGGGCACCTCGCCGTCGCCATTCACCACCACCTGGCCGTCTTTGTTGGCCGACTTGAAGTTCTGCAAACGAAGCGGCAGCTGGGCCGCATTGATCTTCTCCTTGTTGAAAAAAATCTCGCCGGTCTGGGCCAGACTGAGCGTCAGCGTCGCCTCCTTGTTGTCCTTCGGACTGGCTGTGGAGGCAGCCGGGTTGTTTACGGTGATGCCTTCGTTCTTGGTCATGGAGAGGGACACCATGACGAAGGTGGCCAGCAGGAAGAAGACGACGTCAATCAGCGGAACGACTTCGATCTTGGCGTGCTTTTTCGGGCGCTTGCGAAATTTCATGTCGCGGGAGAATCAAAAGTTAGGCCTAGGCCGGCAGGGGATTTTTGCCGAGGGCAGGACCGCCTTTGCCAGCCGCAGGGGCGGCGGTGGCGGCTGCATCTTCACTGGCCAGCTGCTGGCGGTGACGGCTGCGCAGCGCCTCTTCATGCTGCTTGTTCTTTTCAATGATGAGTTCCAGCTTGGAAGCGGCGACTTCCAGCTCGTGCTCGGCATCTTCCACCATGTTGTTCAGGTAGTTGAAAGGCACCAGACCGGTCATGGCGATCACCAGACCGAAGGCGGTGGCGATGAGAGCTTCGGCGATACCGCCGGTGATGGCAGTTGGGGCGCCCATGTCCCCGCCGATGGCGGCGAAGGACGCCATCATCCCCGTCACGGTGCCAAGCAGGCCGAGGAGGGGGGCGATGGTCATACCCGTGTCCAGCACGAAGAAGCCGCGTTTGAACCGTTTGATCTCCAGAGCGGCAGACATGCCGAGGGCATCCGTGATATTTGTCTCCACATGCTCCAGAGCGTGGGAAAGAGCGCGTGCCACGTAGTCACGGGACTTGCGGCCAATGCTGATGGCCTGGTCGTAGTTGCCGGCTTCCACAGCCTCCAGCAGTTCATGCACATCCTTGGGCTTGCGGCGCTTCTTCTCGCGCAGGATGAAGAAAATGCGCTCCAACGCGGTGCCGAACACCAGGATGCTGACGATCAGAAGCGGGTGCATGATAGGACCGCCATGTTTGTAGGTGTCTAACAAACTGTGCTTCGTCACAAAGTCCTTGATCGCACCGCCCAGAGTGGCATCCAGAGGCAGCAGGCCTTTACCGGTCTCCACCAAGGTGGCGATGGAGGCATTGATCTCAGGAGTGATGCTGCGGATGATCGGCATAGGGGAACCCACCTGCGGCATAGCGATGCCTGCACCTTGTCCGCCCTTGGAGGAGAAGAAGGCCATGGGGCCAATAAGGGCAAACTTGCCGTCCATCACAAAACCCTGGCTGTCCACAGCCTGACCTTCGAAACGGGTGCCGCCGATGACTTCCGCCAGACGCACAATCGCGGCCTGAATGAGACCCACCTGGGCCAGGAAACGGTCCTTCACAGTTGCCTTGTCATTGTCGCTGGCAGCCTTGGCCTTGGCCAGAGCCGCGCCCAGGCGCTGCAGCTCGCTGACATGCACCTTGGACTCATAGCCCTTGGTGAACTCGTCCATGATGTTGGTGAGATAGGTACTCTCATCCGTAGCCATCTTGACCTCGTTTTTGAGGTTCACCACCTTCAGTTCTGCCTGGTCCAGGTCGCGGGTCAGCGGGCCAAATTTCTCCTGCAGGGCCGCCAGTTCCGCCTCGGCCTCAGCCAGGGTGCGGTTCATTGGCTCCTTCTCTTTGTCGATTTCCTTCCGGGCCGCAGCCAGGTCAGCCAGGCTTTTTTCATAGTCCTTCTGGGCGGAAGCGGCAGCGGAGTTGAAAACCGTGGGCGCTGCGGGAGCCGCAGCGGCGGCTGGTGCGACCGGGGGCTGGACTGCGGCAGTCTCCTGGGCCTGGGCGGCCGTCAGCATCAGCAGAGACGCACTGAGAGTGGGAAGAATCTTCTTCATGAAAAGCGGTTCGTATCAGGGGTTTCAGTCAATGCTGGCAGGCAGTTCCACGAGTTTCGGGCTCACCGTTTTTTTCATGACCTCGAGCACTTCGATCATGCCTTTGGCGATGGCAGGGTCCGTCTTCCACTGCCAGGCATCTGCGCCCGGCACACCCACGCCGCCGATATCGCCTGCGGCATTGACAAAATAGGCCTGGCCCAGGCCGACATACACTGTCTTCACCTCGGCCTTCTTGCCCGCCGTCACCTCATGGATCTCCGGCTGCGAGACGATCTCCAAATTGTTTTTGTTCAGTTCGTTCAGAATGCCCAGCACGTTCTGGTAGCGTTCTGCGGCCATGATGTTCTTCACATCCGCGCCTTCTTTCGGCATGCGGTCTGCCAGCACCTTCACCTTCTCCTTCACATGCGGAGGCACACGCAGGACGAGATCGCGCACGCCTTTCTCCAGCTCGCCCGCAGCGGCCAGCAAGGCATCACTGGCTTCCTTCGCATCGGCCTTTTCCTTCTCTGCTTCCTCTGCGCGCTTGCGGGCATCGGCCAGCTTGGTTTCAGCTTCGGCGATTTTCTTTTTCATCTCCTCCACCGACTGGCGCACCAGCGTGATGCGGCCTTCCAGGAGAGCCTTGCCCTGCTCCCACTCATGCCTCTCGGAGGCGATCAGGCGCTCGGTTTCAGCCCACTTTTGCAGGAGCGCACGCGCCTGGTCCATGGAGTTCCCGCCCACGGGCGCTGGCGCAGGTTCGGCGGCTGTGGCCAGGGACACGGCTGCCAGGAAAAAGGCAGCCAAAAACGGGCTCAAAACAGAAGTGTTCACAGGGGATTCAGGGGCAGTTTTCCGCACCGGCATGGCCATTTGCAGCCTTCGCCGCGGTCCTGACAGTGATGTCACAGCCGCTGAATCCAAAGATGATTACGGTGACAAAACAGTCACAAAAGCCGCCCCTTGGAGGTGTGTGCCCCTCATCTTATTGAAACGGTTCCGACAAAATCACCCAATTCACTGTCTGTCACAAAGTTCTCATCGCCTCTGGCACTGAATCTGTTTCCTTGCTTGATCCCGCCATTCTGGCGATGAAGGATTTCCCCCGCCGAATGTCCCGTCCGAATCCCGTCATCATCGAGCCGACGCCCCCCGCCCCAGCCGCTTCCGTTCCTGCCTCTTCCGGCCTGGATGTTTGTCTGAGGGACTACCGGCCCGTGCCCGGTGTGTATGACGAAATGGTCATGCCCAGCGGCGAACTGCGGCCGCATTGGAAAACCTTTGGCAGCTTTCTGGCCCAATGCTCGCCGGCCGATTTCCAGCAGAGGGCCGAAGCCATCCGCCGCCTGCTGGCCGACCATGGCGCGACCTACAACATCTACGATGACGGCCTTGGCACCAGCCGTCCGTGGATGCTGGACATGCTGCCCTTCATCGTGGCCGAGCAGGAATGGCGCACTATTCAAGATGGCCTGGACCAGCGCGGCCGCCTGCTGAACGCCATCCTTCTGGATCTCTACGGCCCTCAGCGCCTGCTGCATGACGGGCTGCTTCCTCCGGGCATTGTGCATGGCAATCCGGGGTTTCTCCGTCCGGTCGTCGGTGTATCTCCTCCCGGCGGACGGTTCATCTTTTCGCTGGGTTGTGACCTGGTGCGCGGCGCGGAGGGAACATGGCGGGTGCTGGCAGACCGTGCCCAGGCCCCGAGCGGTCAGGGATACACACTGGAAAACCGCATCGTAATGTCCAGCGTCTTTGCCGAGGAGTTCAATGCTTCCCGCGTCCGCCGTCTGGCCAGCTACTTTGAGATGAAGCGGGAAATGCTCCGCTCCCTGGCTCCGAAACACCGTCAGGGAGATGCAGGGATCCTCATGCTCACGCCAGGGCCGTACAATGAAACCTACTTTGAGCACGCCTTCCAGGCCCGCTACTTGGGCTTCCCTCTCGTGGAAGGGGCTGACCTGACCGTGCGCGACCGGCAGACCCAGCTCAAGACCCTGGAAGGCCTGCGCCGGGTGGAGGTGATGGTGCGGCATGTGGACGATGTCTATTGCGACCCGCTGGAACTGAACACCGACTCGCTGCTGGGCACGCCCGGCATGCTGGAGGCCTGGCGCAGCGGCAACATCGCCCTCGCCAACGGCCTCGGAACGGGCCTGATTGAAACCCCGGCCCTCCATCCCTTCATGCCCG
>DASWXG010000487.1:0-5134 GCA_036405615.1 Prosthecobacter sp.
TACCACCTGGGCCTGGGCCAGGTCCTTGGTATGGGTGAGGGAAACCAGCCAGCGGGTAGAACCGAGAGCCTGGGCATGAGTGAGAGCTGCGCGGTGCAGCAGCAGCTCCGGGCGGCCATTGGGGGCACGGTGGATTTCAAAGTCCTTCCACTCCACGCCCTCCGCCCACAGGCCGGTGCCCAGGGCTTTAGCCGCAGCCTCCTTGGCCGCAAAACGCGCCGCGTAGTGCATGGCCGGGTCGGCGCAGGAGTCGCAGTAGGCGATCTCCCCGGCCGTAAAGGTACGGTCCTTGAAACGTTGCCCGTGTTTGGTCAGGAGGTCGCGGATGCGAGGAACCTCCGTCAGGTCAATGCCCAGGCCGATCATATTTGCGTAGAGGTGGTGGCCGAGTAACCTGCCATGACGTCCAGAAACTCCTGGATGGCCTGTTTCAGCCCGACAAATACGGACCGCGCCACGATGCTGTGGCCGATGTTCAGCTCCGCCAGATGCGGGACGTTGAACAGGTCTGGCAGGTTCTTCGTGGTCAATCCGTGCCCCGCATTGATCTGCAGCCCCAGGCTGTGGCCCAGTTCGGCAGCCAGACGGAGACGTTCAGCCTCGGCGAAACGTTTCTCGCCCAGCTCGTTGGCAAAGGTGCCCGTGTGCAGTTCGATCATGCTGGCACCGATTTCGGCAGAGGCGCGCACCTGCTCCGGATCGGGATCAATGAACATGCTGACGCGGGTGCCATTGGCCTCCAGTTGCCGCACGCTTTTCTCCAGCGCCTCACGCTGGCCCACGACGTCCAGACCGCCTTCGGTCGTCACTTCCTCGCGGTTCTCCGGCACCATGCAGACAAAGTCCGGCTGGATTTGCAGTGCGATGTTCAGGATTTCCTCCGTGTTGCCCATCTCCAGGTTCAGCTTGGTGCGGATGTTCTGGCGCAGCAGCAGCACGTCTGCATCCACGATGTGGCGGCGGTCCGCCCGCAGATGCACGGTGATGGAATGCGCACCCGATTCCTCGGCCAGAAAGGCCGCCTCCAAAATGGAGGGCTCCACATTGTGCGCACCCAGCATGGTACGGTAGCGGGCCTGACGAAGGGTGGCAACGTGGTCAATATTGACGCCGAGGTGGAGTGTATGAGTCATGGACGGGATAGGAAAATCAGGAAACAGGACCGGAACGGCCCGGAGATGGCGAAGGCAGCAGCGACAAACGCCGGGCGATCCAGGCGTGGGTCCGGCGGGAAAGGGCATCCAGGATGAGGGCGACGGAAAGCCCGGCCACCGCACCGCCCAGGGCACCGCAAGCGGGTACCACCCATCCCTCACCTAACTGCAAGCGCTGCACAAAATGGGTGATGCCCCAGGCCAGCACGGCACCTGCGGGAATGCCGGCCAGGAGACCGCACTGGATCAGGAGAGCACGGATGCCGGCCTCTGAGCGTCCGGTCCGCAGGCCGATGAGGACGGAGGAGGAAAGCACCCCCACGCTGACCAGCACCGCAGCCGCCCCCAGGGCTGCCAGCCCGAGCACGATGCCCACCCCCGTCATGACGAAGATGACACCGAGAAAGAGCAGACCAAAGAGGGCCATGATGAAAACGGGGCTGTCTGAACCGGAGTATAACCGTGATCACGACCGCGGCAACTGGCACGAATGCAGCAGCCCCGGCAGGATCAATCAATGCAGGAAGTGGCGGTGGCCTGTGAAGACCATGGCCATCTTGCGCTCGTCTGCAGCGGTGATGACTTCTTCATCACGCATGCTGCCGCCGGGCTGGATGGCGGCGGTGGCACCGGCTTCGGCACAGGCGATGAGGCCGTCGGCAAAGGGGAACATCGCGTCGCTGGCCACCACGCTGCCGCTGAGGGAGAGGCCGGCTTCGCGGGCCTTCCAGATGGCGATGCGGCAAGAGTCCACACGGCTCATCTGCCCGGCACCAATGCCGAGAGTGCGGTCGTGGCTGGCGAAAACGATGGCGTTGGACTTCACATGCTTCACCACGCGCCAGGCAAAGCGCATCGCCTCGAGTTCGTCGCGGGTAGGCGGGCGCTGGGTCTTGACTTTGTTTTCCAGATCTTCCAGGCCCAGGGCGCGAGGATCGCTGTCCATCACCAGCACGCCACCAGGGGCGCTGCGGATGATCGGGTCGCTGAAGGTCTTGGTGACTTCCGGCAGCATCTGGATGAGGCGCAGGTTCTTTTTCTTCTGCAACAGTGCGCGCGCATCGGCATCGAAGTCTGGGGCGATGATGATGTCCGTAAAGATCTCCGAGATGATGCGGGCCAGGCCCAGAGTCATGCTGCGGTTGATGACGATGACGCCGCCAAAAGGAGCCTGTTTGTCCGTTTCGAAAGCCTTGGCCCAGGCCTCGCGCAGATCTTCGTCCGCACAGCCCACGCCACAGGGGTTGGTGTGCTTCAGGATCGCCACGGTCGGGCGGCGGAATTCGTGGATCAGCGCGGCTGCGCCGTGGATGTCCAGAATGTTGGTGTAGCTGAGGTCCTTGCCGTGCAGTTTCACAAAGTAGTCGCTGAAGTTGCCATAGAGGGCGGACTTCTGGTGCGGATTGTCCCCATAGCGCAGCTCGCTGTGCAGCGGCAGGCTCAGGGAGAAAGTCTTCTGGGTCACCTGCTCCTTGTTCAGGTAGCTGGCGATGGCGGCATCGTAGTTGGAGGTGCGCTGGAACACCTTGCAGGCCAGGCGCTCGCGGGTGGCCAGGGTGGTCTCGCCTTTGTTTTCTTTCAGTTCCGCCAGCACCACGGAGTAGTCGGCCGGGTCGGAGATCACGGTCACCCAGCGGTGGTTTTTGGCCGCGCTGCGCAGCATGGAGGGGCCGCCGATGTCGATGTTTTCGATCGCCTCTTCCAGCGTCACGTCCTTCTTGGCGATGGTCTGCTCGAAGGGGTAGAGATTGATGGCCACCAGGTCAATGACCGGGATGTTGTGCTTCTGGGCATTCTTCTTGTCCTCGTCATTGTCGCGGCGCTGCAGGAGGCCGCCGTGGACCTTTGGATGCAGGGTCTTCACACGACCGTCGAACATTTCCGGAAAACCGGTGTGCTCCGAGACATCAATGACAGTCAGTCCGGCGTCCTTCAGGTGCTTGGCCGTGCCGCCGGTGGAGAGGATCTCCACCCCCAGCTCTGCCAGGCCTTTGGCAAATTCGAGGAGGCCGGTTTTGTCGGAGACGGAGAGAAGAGCGCGAGCGATGGGCATGAGAACGAGGAATGTTTCGGGAGGGGGGAGTAAACGGGGAAAGCCGTTTCAGGCAATGACGAAGTTTGCCGGATTGCGGGAGGAGGGCTCTCGATCTTTCCCACAAAAGCGAAAACCACCCCTAACCATTGACTTCAGTCTTGGTTCTAGGAACAACCCTGCCCTCATTTCCGCAGTCACCAAGGCGGTTGATCCAGGAGACCTGAGGAGGTGAAATAAAAAGGGCAGGACACCAAACGTCCTGCCCTTTGCGAAGATTTGCCCTGTTCTGAACGGAGCAACAGTGATCAACCTCAGTAAATCATCGAATTATCCGGAGCCGTGGTTTCTTCGATGTTGGTCGCACGGATGACGGGGATGGTCTGGTCGCCGTCTTTTTCGTAGCTCATCATGCCGGAGATTTTCACCCAGGTCATCTCCTTGAAGTCGGGGGCTTTTTTGCCGAAATCCACCGGCACGGAATAAGGGCGAGCGTCAGCCGCGCAGCACTGCACGAGCATGCGGAAGATGCGCAGGCGGTGGCCGCTGGCGTTGTTCACCTTCTCGGGGAGCACCTGGGCGGTGGTCTCGATGGGCTGGCCGTTGATGACTTTTTGCACCTCGATGTCTCCGCCGGTGTAGTAGATCTCAGGCACATCCAGCATGAACTCGCCTTTGCTGTTCTGAGGCACCTGCTGCTTCAGGTCTTCCAGCGAAAAGCTGCCAAAGCTCTGGGCTTCCTTGGGCTTGGCGGCATCGGCCTTGGCCACCTCTGTGGCATCGTTGAACTTCTCCGGCGGCCCAGGAGGCGTGTCCGGCATGGGGGTGGGTTTCGGAGCCGCGCGAGCGGGTTTTCCGGCATCGCTGCCTCCCGCAGCCACGACATCGGCACTAGCCGCAGCGGCTGCCGCCGCCTTGGCCTGGACCTTGGTGCCCCCTCGCAGGGAGAATTCGTCAGCCCGGGCGGTGGAATTGTAGTTCTGGTTGTAAACGCCCTTCTTCTTGATCGCCTCCGGGCTGTACAGGTCTGGCGTGCGCACGGCGGCCAGGGTGATGGGCACTGCCAGGATGGCGATGGCCACGGCGCGGCCTACCCAGGTGCTTTCCTCCAAGATCCCGTGACCATGGCTGTCATGGGAATGCGAATGGTCATGCGCATGGGAGTGAGCATGCGAATGCCCGTGATGTTCGTGCCCGCAGCAGCCCCCTTCCCCATGAGAATGGGAGTGGCCGTGGTCATGATCATGGCCGCAGCAGCCTTCGTGCTTGTGAGCATGTCCATGATCATGGGAATGGGAATGACCGTGATCGTGCCCGCAGTCATGGGAATGGGCGTGACCATGACTGTGATCATGGTCATGGCCTCCACAACATCCGCCGGACTTGGCTGCATGGCTGTGACCATGTCCGTGATCGTGACCATGGTCATGCCCGCAGCATCCGCCTTCGCCGTCACCGTGGTCATGTCCCTCGCAACCGGCAACTGCGGAACCCGTGGTCAGCAGGTTAAACAGGCCCATCACCGCCAGCCCAATGCCGGTGACCAGCACCATGGGACGGAAGATGCCGTCTCCGGGCAGGTACTCGTTCGCACGGCCGGAATAGTGGAAATACAGGAGCACCGCGCTCCAGAGGAACAGCAGGCCGATGCTGATCAGGTGAATGGGTTTGCGAGAACTGGACATGGCAAAAGCAAGGTTAGGCAGGAGTCAGCAAAAAGAGCGGGGCAAAAGCAGAACCGGCATCAGGAACGGGCGAAAAGGCCCTTCACGTAGGTGATCACTGAGGAGGGATCGGACACAAACGCCATCCACGGCACGGCCAGGAGGCCGATGAGGAGGAAGACACCCAGCAGCATGCCGATGACGAACTTGCGCCGGAACACCGCAGCATACATGAACATGAGCTTGATGTCCATCATTGGGCCGAAGACCAGGAAGGCCAGCTT
>DASWXG010000488.1:0-2929 GCA_036405615.1 Prosthecobacter sp.
ACAGCGACGTGGCGTTGCTGTTGAAGGAGAAGCTTGAAATATTTCGCAGAGGAGTCGCCAAATGATGACGGAAGCCCTTTTCAACTATGTTCGCATCAATTTTGCCCTGTGTGTGACACTTGCCGCGCACTTGGTGGGCAAGGCCAGCTTCGCCCTGTTGGGGCCGCGCGCGGGAGGCAAACGCCCGGTCCTCGAAAGAGTGGTGGAAGAGCTCAACAAACGAGGCTGTCCCCATCTGTACATCGCCCTCGATTCTGCCGGCTTTCTCTGCACGGAGAAAGACGTGATGGAAAACCTTTGGAAGCACATGATAAACTGGGAGGGGCTTGTCAAGCCGGACCATCCCTGGCAGAACATCCAGGGCTTTTTTGATTGGCTTGATGCTGAGCATCAACGCCTGGGCAGGCACATTTGCCTTCTGTTGGGAAACTTTGGCCGCATCGCAGAGCCGCTGGCCTCACGGTTCCTCACACTGGTCAGAGGGGCGCATGATTCCGGATGGCTTGCACTGGGGATTTGCGGTGAGAGTAATGTGACAGACCTTGTGCATGGTGCAGGCTCATCGTACCAATGCGATCATTTCTATGTGCTCCAGGGCGTGGAAAGAGAGATTTATATCGAATTTTACGAGCGAACTCTAGCGCGGCTTCATCTGAACATCGCGGACAAGGACAAATTTGTGGATGTCCTGTATCAGAAAACCGCCGGCGACATGCGGCTGCTGCGTCACACCCTGCACGCTTTCTCTATGCAGCGGCGCACGGAGCCTATTTTGGACACTGACTTGCCGGACAGCTTCCTTGATTTTGAAGAGCCACGCATCTGGAGTTTTGAAGCGTTCGGGCCTTTGCAAAAACTCGCCGAAGCGTTGAAAAGAGAAGATCTCATGCTTATCCGCTCCCTGGTGGGATCGTCTGGTGCCTGCATGCTGCCTCCGGCATTTTCGGGGCCCCATGCACCACCGCACGCCCTGGAGCTTATGGGCTTGGTCAACCGTCAGCCAGATGGCGTGACGCTGAAGTTCTCCTCATCCTACATGGAGAAATTTGCGCGTGATTACTTTAACTCCGTGCAATTGGGGGATCTTTTCGCCCGTGCCCAGGACTGGAAGAGCGCCTTTGCTTGCTATGCTGAGGTCACGCAGCCAGACCTTCTCTTGCGCCCCTATTCACCGGCTGATTTTTCAACGGTCAGGCATCTGGTGGAAGGGTTGTGTGGGGAAATGCATCGTCGGGTTGCGCAGGCGCCTACTCCAGGCGAGGCGCTGGGGCAGATCCAAAACCTGGCCGTTCAGGGCTGCAGGCTGCTGCTGGGCCATGCGGCGGTTTCGTTGTGGGAACGGCATCCCGACGGGTGGCGCTTTCTGAAGACGGGTCTCGGCAGTGGATGGGAGGTGGAAGATCCAAGGGCCAAAAACATCCTGGAGATCAAGGGGGCAGGCATGGGCCCCGGGGGGACAGTGCAGTTCCTGTCACAGGACAGGGCGCACTTTGCCGTGGTGGAAACGCCGGACGGCCGCCGGTTCGCGATCGTCGTTGCAGACTGGGATAGACTGCACCTGCCCACGCTCCAACAATCGCTGACGGAGCAGTTGCTTGAAGATTTTTCCATCGCCTGGAGACATGCGGCGAATGTCGCTTTCACCGAAAATCGGCTGAAGGAACATCTCCAGATCATGGACACGACGAACGAGGTGTTTGCCGCGTTGGGGAAAGAGATCACGGATGTGCCAGGCGCCCTGGAAAGCATTGGGCGGAAGCTGCTGCAGGTACGGCCCTTCACTCGGGTGGCGTGGCTGCTCAAAAAACCTG
The DNA here is from genome assembly GCA_036405615.1 of Prosthecobacter sp. Taxonomy (GTDB): domain Bacteria; phylum Verrucomicrobiota; class Verrucomicrobiia; order Verrucomicrobiales; family Verrucomicrobiaceae; genus Prosthecobacter. The sequence continues at coordinate 1,812 of DASWXG010000488.1, forward strand.
GGGAAAACACGCTGCGACTGGTCAATGAGGAAACCAGCGGCAGCATGAGCCCTGTTTTCCCAGGGGCTCTTGAGGTGTCCATTGACGGCGCGGGCAGAGATTTGGAGGCCAACTGTTTTGCGGAAGCATTGCGGGCGGACACGCCTTTCGTGATCAGTGATCCGCAAAGCCGCAGTCTGCTGCCTGCCGCGTTTCGTCAGCGCCTCAAGGGACTTTGTTATGTTCTTGGCCTGCGTGATGAAACGGGGGAAACGGTGGGGGCTTTCTTTCTCGAGCAGCAGGAGGGCATCATGAGGTCGCACGACCTGAAGCATGATCTTAGTTCCCTAGCCCGCCGGGTGGCCATCGTCATTGGGCAGGCGGAAAGGACGGCTGCGCTTCAGAAGGCGCTGGACGGCATTCGTGATCCCATCATCATCGTGGACACGGACGACAGCCTCCGCTTCGCCAATGCCCCGGCTTCCAGGCTCCTTCAACTCGACGACGCCCAGGCGAGCCGCTGGTTGCCAAAGAAAAAGGCCATGTATTGGAAAAGCACTGCTCCCGCTGCGCCGTTCAATGCCCCCGCCCTCAAGGAAGCGCCAAAGGATCGGGAGAACAACGTTTCCTTCAATCATCACTCGCCGAGTGGCAACGAGATTATGTGGAACGCCACTCTGTTCCCTCTGAAAGACTGGCTGGGGCTGGACTATTGCCACGTAGAATGTCTACGGGACCGCACCACCATCACGAAAGCCTTGGATGCGCTGTATGTCATGGGCACTGCGGCCAATGCATCGGAATGTTTGGACAGTTTTTTTAAAGCAGCGTCCAAAGTCATCGGCAAAAAAGTGCAAATGGTCTTGCTTTATTTGGTGGATCCAGATGACTCAATGACCCTGATAAGTCATCGGGCTATCGGGTTCAAGTCTGAAAACAAAAGTGTTTCCTTTGAAAAGGGCAAAGTGCGGCTGAATAAAGACGATTGTCCAAATGCATGGAAAACTTTTGAGAATGTTCCCACCTCTCGCCCGGTGTGCTGGAAATGGGACCCCGATGGAGAGGAAGGCACCGTCTTGCGCACCCCGAAGGGGCTGGAATATATCGTGACCCGGATCGGTTCTTATGCTGAGGAACTG